>CAZJMO010000167.1:0-7553 GCA_964547085.1 uncultured Fibrobacteraceae bacterium
GTCATCGCCGCCACGAACCTCGAACTCGAATCGGCGGTCGCGGACGGCCGGTTCCGGGAAGACCTCTACTACCGACTTGCGATCCTGGCGATTCCGCTGCCGCCGCTGCGGACCAGGCCCGAGGACATCCGGCCGCTGCTCGACCATTTCCTCAGCCTCTCGGCCGGTCGACAGATCTCCGCCGACAACTATTTCAACGACATGAGCCTGCGGCTGCTCGACAAATACGGCTGGCCGGGCAACGTGCGCGAGGTCGCCCTGGTCGCCCGCCGCGCCCACATCATGCGGCAGGCCCTCGGCCGTGTCGAAGTCGAGGTCGGGACGGGAGACGACGCCATGGTGCTGACGGGCAACGAACGTGCGGCGGCGGCCCAGGGAGGCAGCACCACGACCACCGATGCCCCGGCCCTCGGCCGCGCGCGGATCCTCCTCGCCCTCGAGGAAGCCGGCGGGAATCGCACGGCGGCCGCCAAGAGGCTCGGCCTGTCGCGCGCGACGCTCTATCGGCGCCTCGAGAAGCTCGGGTTGGACGCCGACTAATCCGCCGCCAACGCCTCGCCCGCGATCCACCCGCCCGTCCACGCCGCCTGCAGATTGAATCCCCCCGTGACGCCGTCGATGTCGATCATCTCGCCCGCGAAATGCAGGCCGGGCACGCGCTTGCTCTCCATGCGCCGCAGGTCCAGCTCCTTCAGCGGGACGCCGCCGCAGGTGACGAACTCGTCCTTGTTCAGCGACTTGCCGTCCACGTGGAAGCGCGACTCGCGCATCTGGGCGACCAGGGCGTGGGATTCGTCGCGCCGCAGTTCGGCCCAGATGCGGTCCGTGGGGATGCCCGCAGCCGCAGTCATGCGTTCCCAGAGGCGGCGCGGCAGGCCGGTCAGCGGAGTGGTGGAGGGATGGCGTCGCGGCGCGTCGCGGCGGGTTTCGGCGATGAGGGCGGCGGTCTGGTCGGGCGTCTGATCGGGCAGCCAGTCCACCTGCAACTCGAACGCGTAGTCCAGCTCGGCCAGCCGGCGCGCGCCCAGGGCCGAGAGCTTCAGCACGCCCGGGCCGCTCACGCCCCAGTGCGTCACGAGCAGCGGGCCGCGGGACGCCAGGTTCTTCTCGCCGACCGCGCGCACGGCGGCGTCGGGCACCGCGAGACCGGACAGGTCCTTCAGGCGCGGGTCCTGGACGTGGAAGGTGAAGAGCGACGGGACCGGCTCGACGACCGTGTGGCCGAACGCGGTCGCCAGCAGCCGGCTGCCCGCGCCGCGCATGCCGCCGGTGGCCACGAGCAGACGGTCGGCCGACATCTCGGCGCCGTCCTGCAGGAGGACCTCGAAATGCTCGCCGTCGTGCCGGGCTTCCAGGACCGTGCGGAGCGTGAGGATCTCGACGTGGGCGATGCGGGCGGCGCCCAGGAGGCACTCGATGACGGTGGTGGAGTCGTCGGTGGTGGGGAACATGCGGCCGTCGGACTCGGTCTTCAGCGGTACGCCGCGGCTCTCGAACCAGTCGATCGTGTCCTGGGCGGCGAAGCGGGCGAACATGCCGCGCAGCTCGCGCCGGCCGCGCGGGTAGAAGCCGATCAGCTCGCGCGGGTCGCGGCAGTCGTGCGTGACGTTGCAGCGGCCGCCGCCGGAGATGGCCACCTTCTGCAGCAGGGCGCGGTTCTTCTCGAGCACCGTCACCTGGAGGTCCGGGGCCAGTTCCGCGGCGCGGACGGCCGCGAAGATGCCGGCGGCGCCGCCGCCCACGATGATCACCCGACGAGCCATCTCAATGTCCTTCCGGTAGCAATCGCCGCAGCGGTTTGTATTGGACCAGCGTTGCGGCCAGATAGAAGACGGCCGCGACCAGGATCGTCACTGCGCCGGTCGGCAGGTCCCAATGATAACTGAGTACCAGGCCGGTGGTGGTGGTCACGGCGCAGAGCACGGCCGCGGCGGCCATCATCACGCCCAGTCGCGTCGTGAACCGCCCGACCGCCGCCGCCGGCAGCGACAGCAGCGCGATCACCATCACGATTCCCACGACGTAGACCAGGCTCACCACCGTCAGCGCCACGAGCACCAGCAGCACCGTGGACCAGGTGTTGACGTTGAGGCCGCGCAAACGGGCGAATTCGGGGTCGAAACTCACCGCGACAAGCTGGTGGTAAAACAACCACACGACAGCTAACGCTATGACATCAAGTCCGATAAGGAGCCGGAGGGCGTCGGGGTCGACCAGCATGATGTTGCCGAAGAGGTAGCTCATCAAATCCACCTTGTAACCCGGCGAGCGGAACAGGAAGACCACGCCCAGGGCCATGCCGACGGCCCAGAGTGCGCTGATGGCGGTGTCGATGCGCTCACGTCCGCCGGCCTGGATGCGGCCCAGGATCAAGGCGCCGACCACCGCGAAGAGCAGGGCGCCGTGCAGCGGATGCAGCCAGGTCAGCCCGTGCGCGGTGCGCAGCCAGTACGCCAGACCCATGCCGCCGAGCACGGCGTGGGCGAGGCCGCCGGCGACGCTGGTGATGCGTCGCGTCACCACGAAACTGCCGACCACGCCGCTGGCGACGCTGGTCACCAGGCCGGCCAGCAACGCGTGGCGCAGGAAGGCGAACTGGCCCAGGGCCTGCCAGAACTCAGTCATGGTGAGGCTCCTCGGGCAGGGGACAGTGATCGTGCTCGTGGCGGACAAGGACCATGTTGACCATGTCCGGGAAGAAGTTGGCGAGGTCGGGGCCGATCTCGGCGGTGGTCGGCATGTGCAGGTGGCCGTCGTGGATGCAGACGACCTGGTTGACGTGGCGCGAGACGAGACTCACGTGGTGGCTGACCACGATGATCGTCAGACGCTTGGCCAGGCGGGAGAGCAGGTTGTAGAGGTCGGTCTGGCTGGCGGGATCGAGGCCGGCGGACGGCTCGTCCAGGACGAGCATCTCGGGTTCGGTGGCCAGCGCCCGGGCGATCAGGACGCGCTGGCGCTGGCCGCCCGACAGATTCGACAGCGATCGCCGCGCGAGGTCGGCGCACTCGGTCTCCTGCAACGCAGCGAGCCGGGCGCGCCGGGGCGCGGCGGCGGGTTGCCGGCCATGGCCGGACGCTGACCCGGCGCGACGTAGCCGGTGGGCGCGTAGGACGGCCGCGCGTACTGGGTGAGCGGCGAACGGATGCCGCCCGGAGGCTGCACCGTGCCCGCCGGCGTGCGCACGGGCTGTGAGGGCAGCGGGCGCGGCCCGCCGGTCGTCGCGGCGGAACGGGCCGAACTGGAAACCGTGGCCGAGCCGACCGTGCGACACCACCTCGCCGGCGGTGATCGGAAAGTCCAGATCCAGGTGCGACGACTGGGGCAGGTAACCGACGCGTCGGCGCGCGTCGCGGGGCCGGTCGCCGAGCAGACGGACCGTGCCCTGATCCGGCTCGAGCAGGCCGAGCGCCAGCTTCAACAGCGTCGACTTGCCGCCGCCGTTGGGCCCGATGATCGCCGTGAAGCTGCCGTGCGGCACGGTCAGATCGACCCCGTGGAGCACGGACTGGCGGCGGTACGCGAAGCCGACACCGGTGAGTTCCAGGGCCGCGGTCATGGACGCGCCTCCAGTCCGGCCAGGATGGTGGCGCCGAGGATGCGGAGGTTGGCCAGGTGATCGCGCGCCAGCGGGTCCAGTTCGACGACCGCGAGACCGGCCTCGGCGGCGATGACGCGGACGGTGCGGTCGGAGTGCTGGGGCTGGACGAACACGGTGCGCGCGCCCTTGCGGCGGATGTCGGCCAGCAGGTTGGTCAGGTGGCGCGGACTCGGCGCGAGGCCGCCGCTCTCGACGGCCGCCTGGCGCAGACCGTAGTCGTGGGTGAAGTAGCCGAAGGCCGGATGGAAGACGAAGACCGTGTGGCCGCGGACGGGTGCGAGCATGGCCTGCAGGTCGCGGTCGATGGTCCGCAGTTCGTCGGTGAGGTCGGCCAGCGAGGCGGCGATCGTGTCGGCCAGGGCGGGCAGCGCGCGGGTCAGGGCGTCGGCCATGACGCCGGCCTGGATGATCGTGTTGCGGGGGCTGAGCCAGACGTGCGGATCGGTTTCGCCGTGGTCGTGGCCGTGGTCGTCGTGGTGCGGTGCGGTGTCGATGAGCGCCAGCGTTGCGTGGGTGGCGACCACCTCCAGGTTCGGTTGCAGCAGGGCCAGCCGCGGCGTGAGCGCGGCCTCGAGCGGCGCGCCGGTGGTGAACCAGAGGCGCGCCGGGGCGAGACGGGCCAGTTCGCGCGGCGTGGGGTCGTAGGTGGCCGGCGACTCGCCCGGGCCGACGAGAACGTGGACGCGGACGTGGTTGCCGCCGAGGCGCTCGACCAGCGACGCGTGGGGCAGGATGGTGACCAGCACGTCCAGCGGTTCGGCGGCCGGCGCGACACCGGCCCACAGCAGCAGGGCGACCAGAATACGCTTCAATTCTCTTCCTCTCGACAGCGGTCGCAACGACCCTTGATCTGGATCTCGAGGTCTCCGCTTCGCACGGCGCTCGGCGCGTCGGCGTCGGCGTGGATCTCGACCGTGGTGTGCGGCAGACAGATGACGCGGCCGCAACGACGGCAGACGAAATGCGGGTGGCGGTGTCGGCCGCCCGTGCCCGTGGCCTCGAAGCGCCAGACGTGGTCGCCGAGGTCGGTGCGCCGGGCCAGGCCGACGCGGGATAGGTCGGTCAGATTCCGATAGATGGTGGCGCGGTCCCAGCCGCGGTCGGCCAGGCGGACGACCACTTCCGGATGGCTCAGCGGCAGCCGCGCGCGCCGCAGCAGGCGCAGGACCGACACGCGCGGCGCGGTGATGCGCAGGCCGGCGTCGCGGAGGGCGCGGCGCAGGGCGTCGTCGTTGGGGATACGGGCCAAGAGATCCAGGCTCCTTCGTTGATGCTGGTTCACATGAAACGCAATCCTGTTGCAAATGCAACCCGGACTTGGAGAGCGGACGCCGCACAGGTACTTTCGACGGCATGGTTCGTCTATGTGATTTCCTGTTGCTGCTGGCCGCCTTCCTCGCGCTGGGCGTGGGGCTGGAGGCGTTCGTCTACCTGGCGTTGCGTCCCTACTGGCGCCGCCGCCGGCTGCGGTATGCGTTGCGCGGGTTGCTCGGGCTGGATCTGCTGGTCCCGTCGGTCTGGTTCGCGTTGTCGCGCCTGGGGTACGCCGACGTCGCCGACGGTCTGGTCACGGTCCAACTCGGGCTCTGCTTCGGTCAGCTGGCGCTCGGCGGCGGGCTGGTGCTGGTGGCGTTGCTGCGGGCGGCGGGGCGGCTGGGTCGACCGGCGGCGGTGATTCCGAGCGAACGGCGACGTTTCCTGCTCCAGGGTGCGGCGATCGCGTTGCCGGTCATGGCTGGCGCCACCGGCCTGGGCGGCGTTCTGGAGTCCGAAGGCGGGGTCCGCGTCCGCCGGCGCACGCTGCGATTGCCCAACCTGCCCGCGCGACTCGACGGCCTGCGCATCCTGCACTTCTCCGACGTCCATCTCTGGAAGATCGTGCAACTGCCCGACCTCGAACGCGCCCTGCGCCGCGCTCCCCGTGGCGAGTACGACCTGGTCTGCGTCACCGGCGATCTCGCCGACGACATGACCCAGCTCCCGCGCGCCCTCGAGCTGATCGCCGGGCTCGACGCACCGCTGGGGCACTTCGCCTGTCTCGGCAACCACGAGCACTCCCGCGACCTGCCGCGCGCGCTGGCTGCGTACGCCGACGGCCCCGTCGATCTTCTCCGCGGCGGCAGCGCGGAACTTGTTCACCACGGCCAGCCGTTCGTGCTGTCCGGCATCGACGATCTCCGCGCGCGTCCCCTGGTCAACCAGAACGTGTTCTATCCCGACCAGCTCCGCCGGGCTCTCGGCCCGACCTCTCCCGACGCCTTCACCGTGCTGATGAGCCATCGCCCCAGCGTGTTTTCCCACGCGGCGGCAAGCAAGGTCGACCTGGTGCTCTCCGGGCACACGCACGGCGGCCAGATGGCCATCGCCGGGCGATCCATCCTCGAGCTGAACGGGGCGGCGCCGTGCGCCTGGGGCGTCTACCGCCAAGCGTCGACGACCATGCACGTGACCTGCGGTCTGGGCCAGTGGTTCCCGTTCCGACTGGGGTGTCCGCCGGAGATGGTGGTGCTCGAGTTGCGTTCCGAGACGATTGACGTCCCTGTTTGAAAATCCGTATCATTGAACGGGAACGCTATCTCGTCCAATCGTCCGGGGGAACGTCATGAATTTTCGGTCGCTGGCATTGTGCTTCGCGCTCCTGATACTCGCCCTGCCTGCCTGGTCCACACCCGTTCTTCAGACCATCGGATCGCTCGAGAACCCGCCGGCCGTCGACTGGACGGCCTGGGGAGAGCAGACATTCGCCGTGACGGACATCGACGTTCGCGTCGTGTCGTGGAACGAGGTCGAGGGCGCTCGCGATCACGTGGCGTTCACGCTCCCGGTCCCCGTGGCCGGAATCGAGGAATGGGGCGACCAGATCCTGCTTCAGCTTCCCGGGTATCCCAGCCGCCTGATCGACCGCGGCGCCGGGAACGCGAGCCGCTGGACGGATGTCGACGAGAACTGGCATCTGCCCAACGTCGAACTGGAAGGCGAACCGTATCGCGTGCTGATCGAACCGGATTTCTATCTGATGGTTCTGACCGCGCCCGGTTACGGCTCCGTGCAGGGGTTGCTGCCCTTCGAGGACACCATCGGCAGCACGTTCATGTGGGACATCGACGGCGATCGCGCCGTGCTCGCCAACGACGACGGTCTGCACGTCGTGAACCTGTCCAACCCGCTGGTGCCCATCATCCAGTCGACGATCACGCCGCCGGTACAGGGGTGGCTCGCCACGGATCTGGATGTCCACGGCGACATTGTCGCGGTCTGCTGGGGGAACCGGTTCCAGCTCTGGGATATCTCGAATGCGCTGGCGCCGGTCCTGCTGGACGAGGCGGGGACGGATGACAGCTATCTCGCGCTGGGTGATCGCTGGCTCGCCGCCTGGGAACACTATGGCAGGGCTGTCACGGTCTGGAACGTGCAGGACCCGGAGGCGATGTCGGTGCGCGGCGCGTTCGACGCCGACGCCGCGGTGAGCGGCCGCGGCGACATTCGTGTGGACGGCGACAACCTCATGGTCAATACGAACGCGGGACTAGCCCGTGTCGGGATCCCGGCCTGGCCCGCACCGATCGTCTTTGACGGACCGGGCTGGCCGGTGATCGAAGCGCGGATCGCGGCGACCGACGGTCGCGCGGTGTGGTTGCAGGGAGAGCGGGACCGGATCGTGGTCGACGCACCGGCTGCCGGGCTGGTCGGCGTGCAGCCAGACATCGCGGCGTGGGGATCCAACGTCCTGTTGCCCGTCGGCGACGTTCTCTACCACAACATCGAGGACGCGGAACTTCACATCGAAAGCCTCGCCGATCCTTTCGCGCCGCAGGACATCGCGGTGAACCTGCCGGAAGGGCCGGAGCCGTGGGACTATATCGCCGGGCATTTCATCGCCTGTGCGCTGGACGGGGTGCCCTGCACCGCGCCGCTGCGCCACGGGCTGATCGTGCAAGAGATGATGGAGGCG
>CAZJMO010000168.1:0-2481 GCA_964547085.1 uncultured Fibrobacteraceae bacterium
GGCACGACGCCAGACACCCGCGCCGCCACAGCGCCGGCGAAGGTCGTGGCAGCCGCGATAGAAGTCGCGTCGGCGCCCCGGAGTGTTCAGCAGTCCCAGCAAGGTGTTGGCGAGATGGGCCGGATCAGCGTCGTTTTGGACGTGTTCCGCGACGAGCGCGCGATCCAGGATGAGGTTCGCCAGACCGATGTAGCGGACCTTCACCAGGTGGCGGGCGATGCCGTAGTTGAACCTGCTCGTGCGGTAGACCAGTGCGTGCGGGACGCCGGCCAGCGCCGCTTCCAGGCTGGCCGTCCCGCTGCAGACCAGCGCCACGTCGAGCGATTCGAAGAGCATGGACAGCGGCTGGTCGGTCACCTCGCAGCCGCTGCCTGCCAGGTCGGCGACGAGTCCGCCGTCGCTGCCGGGAGCGCGGCTGATGATCGTGCGCACACGGCGTCGGCCGAGCCACGACTGGATCATCCCCGCAGCCACTTTCATCCCGGGTACGAGCCGTTCGATTTCCTGACGCCGGCTGCCCGGCAACAACCCCACGGTGATCGGTCGGTCCGGATCCTGGAGGCGCTCCTCGCGCGCGCAGCGGCGCGCCTCGAACGGATATTCCGCGTAGTCCTCCATCAACGGATGGCCCAGGTGCACGACGTCCACGCCGCGCTCTCGGAACCACTCCTGCTCGAACGGAAGGATGGTGCCGAGCCGGTCGATGTTCCGGCGGACCTTGCCGATCCGCCAGCCGCCCCACGCCCAGAGCTGCGGCGGCACGACGTAGAAGACGGGCACGCCGCGGTCGTGGGCATGGGCCGCCAGTCCCAGATTGAAACCGGGAAAATCGATCGGCACGACCAGGTCGACTCCGCTCGTGTCGATGTGCTTCCAGACCCGGCGCCGCGCCTTCAGGATGGGTCGCCAGTGCGTCAGGACCTCGCCGAAGCCCATGACCGAGATCGCCTCGCTGGACTCCACCACGTCGGCGCCGGCAACGGCCATCGCCGGACCGCCGAGCGCGCTGACGCGCACACCCGGTCGTTCCTTGCGCAGCGCGGCCAGCAGCGCCGCCCCGTAGCGATCACCGCTGGCCTCTCCGCAGGATATGAAAATGTGTCCGTCGGACCGCTTGTCAGTGATCACGAACGACCGCCTCGCCACGAGGCCGGACGGGGCGTGCGCCTCAGCGCACGATCCCCCGCTCGGACCGGCGGATGAACTCCATGAGGTCCTCGATGTGCTTGGTCAGCTTGCAGTCGCTCCCGATGCGCTCGAGCGCCTGCCGCACGTTCAGACCGGACCGGTACAGCAACCGGTACGCCCTCTTGACGTTCAGCAGATCGTCGTCCGCGAACCCGCGGCGCTTCAGCCCGATGCTGTTGATGCCGCAGACCTCGACCGGGTTGCCGGCCACGCGCACGAACGGCGGCACGTCCTGCGGCAGTCGGCTGCCGCCGCCGACCATGCTGTACGCACCGATGCGCACGAACTGGTGCACCGGCGTCATGCCGCCGATGGTCGCGAAACTCTCGACCTCGACATGCCCCGCCAGGTTCACGGCGTTGGCCATGATCACCTGGTCGTGCACCGTGCAGTTGTGCGCGATATGCACGTAGGCCATGATCAGGTTGTCGCTGCCGACCTTGGTTTTCTCGCCTTCGCCGGCCGCCAGGTGCACGGTGCAGAACTCGCGGAAGACGTTGTTGTCGCCGATCTCCAGGAAGGTGTCCTCACCGCTGAACTTGAGGTCCTGGGGATCGTTGCCGATCGACGCGCCGTGGAAGAAGCGGTTGCCGCGTCCGATCGTGGTGTTTCCCGTGATCATCACCGACGGGCCGATCCGGCACTCGTCTCCGAGCACGATATTGCCGTCCAGAACGGCCGAGGGGCCGACAAGGCACCCGTTGCCGATCTGTGCTCCGGCGCCGACCACCGCGTGCGGTCCGACCTGCACGTCGAGACCCAGCTTCGCGTCCGGGTGCACGACCGCACTCGAATGAATGACCGCGTCGCGAACGGGCCGCGGGCCGGTGGGTCGGTTGAACTTGATGGGCTCCACGATTCCTGTCCTCCTTGGGTGCGCGAATCCTACGCGTCAACGAGTGTCGCGATGAGATCCGCCTGGGCGACCTTCTCGTCGCCTACGTATGCGGTTCCGCGCATCTTGCAGACCGGCCCCTTCAGCTTGACCAATCGGCAATCAAGCGTCAAGACATCTCCTGGGAGAACCGGTCGACGGAAACGCGCACCATCGATACCACTGAAATAGACCAACTTGCCCCGCGGATCGTCCACGCTCGTCAGGAGCAGGACGCCTCCGGCCTGGGCCATGGCCTCGATGATCAACACTCCGGGCATGATCGGGTGGCCCGGGAAGTGCCCCTGGAAGAAGGGCTCATTGATCGTGACATTCTTCTGACCGACGACCCTCCGCTCCGGCTCCAGCTCGAGGATCCGGTCCACGAGCAGGAACGGGTAACGGTGCGGCATCACCTC
>CAZJMO010000168.1:2491-7111 GCA_964547085.1 uncultured Fibrobacteraceae bacterium
AGGCAGTTCATGACTTGGGGTTTAAAACCCTAGGCAGAGCGAGACTTGGGCTCAAGAACCTAGGCAGGCAAACACCCCGGAGCGCCGTGCCCGGACATGTCCCTCGAGCGGCATGCCCAGCAACGCCAGATCGCCGAGCAGGTCGAGCAGCTTGTGGCGGACGATCTCGTCGGGGAAGCGGAGCGTCTGTCCACCGGCCAGCTTGCCGTTCTCGATCACCAGCGCCGTTTCCAGCGTTCCGCCCTGGGCATAACCCATCTCGCGCAGCTTCACCACGTCGGCCATGAAGGCGAACGTCCTCGCCGGGGCGATCTCGCGCTTGAACACGGCCGGCCGGATCTCGAAGGTCGCCGATTGTTTCCCGATCAGCGGGTCGTCGTAATCCACTTCCATGCTCAGACGCAGGTGGTCGCAGGGCTCGGCCACGATCTCGATCCCGCCCTCCCGCAGGGCAATTGGCGCGCCGACGCGGTAGTAGCCGGCCGGCAGCCCCTGGGCGACGATGCCCGCTTCCTCCAGCAGTTCCACGTACGGCATGGCGCTGCCGCACGACGTGATCGGCGGTTCGCTGCCCTCGAGGTCGATGTAGCAATTGGTCACGCCGAGACCGTAGAGCGCCGCCAGGACGTGCTCCACCGTGAAGATCTTCACCTCGCCGCTGACCAGCGTCGTGTTCCGGACCGCGGATTCGTCTTCCGGCACGTTCTCGATCCGCGCGTCGATCTCCGCCTCGCCCGCCCGGTTCCGCACCCTGAAGACCAGGCCCGTGTTCGGGGGCGCCGGCTGGAACGTCAGTCGCGTGGTTTCACCGGTGTGGAGCCCCACACCCTCGACCGTGGCCGCCTTGCCTACGGTCCTTTGCAACCAGAGCATTGTCAGGACTCTCCCTCGGTCTTTGCCGCGTCGTCCGCCCTCTGCAGTCGGGCCACGGTTTTGACCATGTCCGGCAGACGCCGCAACGCAGCAGCGACCCGTTTGGCCTCCATCACCTCGAGAGCAGGATACCCGAACACGACCCCGCCGTCGGGGATGTTCCTCACCACGCCGGACTTCCCGCCGACCTTGGCGCCGTTCCCCACGGTCACATGATCACCCAACCCCACCTGTCCGCCCATCGTCACGCCGTCGCCGATCGTGCAGCTCCCGGAGATCCCGGTCAGCGCGCTGATGGCGGTGTGGCGTCCGATCGTGACGTTGTGTCCCACCTGAACCATGTTGTCCAGCTTGGTCCCGGCGCCGATACGCGTCTCGTCGGTGGTGGCGCGGTCCACGCAGGACCCGGCGCCCATCTCGACATCGTCCTCCAGGACCACGATCCCCACCTGAGGGATCTTCAGCAGGCCCGCAGGCCCCGGCAGGTACCCGAAGCCGTCGGCACCGATGACGCAACCCGGGTGCAGGACCACGCGCGCACCCAGGCGGCAGCGTTCCCGCACCACGACGTGCGCATAGAGGCGGCTGTCCGCGCCGACCTCGACGTCGGGCTCCAGAACCACGTGCGCGCCCAGGCGGACCCGGTCGCCCACCTTGCACCCCGCGCCGACCACTGCGTACGGCCCCAGGCACACGTCCTGTCCCACCTCGGCCGTCGTATCGACGACGGCGGTGGGATGGATGCCAGGCGGGAAGATCCGGTCCAGCGGCGTCGCGGCCTCCTCGAGCAGCACCGTGAAGGCCCGGTAAGGGTCCTCGACGCGCAACGCGGGTCGGTCCGGCTCGACGCCCGGCCCGATGATCACCGCGGTCGCGGAGCAGTCACAGAGGCGCGCGACCAGACCGGCGCGGGCCAGGAACGTGATGTCCCCCGGTCCGGCACGGTCGAGGCCGGCCACGCCGTTGATCAGGACGTCGCCGTCCCCGATCAACTCGGCGCCGAGCCGCCCCGCGAGTTCACGCAACCGCACGGATTCCATGCGGGTCTCCTCCGCTCAAGCAAGCCCCCCTCCACCGTCCGGCAGAGGGGGGAATAACCGCATCGTGATGCCGACCAAGAATTTGACGAGCCACGGACACGATGTCAACCCTCAACCGTTACTCGTCGTCGCCGCGAGCCAGGGCCGTCAGGACCTGATTGGTCAGATCCATGTCGGGATCCAGGTACAGGACCGTGAACGCGGCACTGTCGATCACGATGCCGAAGCCCTCTTCCTTGCCGATCCGCTCGGCGATGGTCTTGACCTGGTCGATGATCGGGTTGATGCGGTCCTGGTATTCCTGCTGGACCCGCTCGTCGGCCTGCTCGCGGAAACGGAAGTACTCGGCCTTCCTCTGCTCCAGCTCCTGCAGTTTGGCGTTGAGCGCCTCTTCCCCGAGCAGCATCTTCTGGCTCTCGATCTCCTCGACCATGCGCTGGAGCTCGCGTTCCTTCTCGGCGATCTCCTTCTCCACGTCGCGCACGTACTTCTTCCATTGCTCCTGGGCGTCCTTGGCCGCCGGGTACTCCTCGACGATCCGCTGCGAATCGACCACGCCGAGAGGCTTTTCCGCCGCCGTCGCCGGTCCCGCCATCGCGGCTGTCACCACCAGCAGCATCCACAACATCATTCCCCGGCTCCGGGTCATCGCGTTCCGCATGGTCTCTCCTTACTGATCCAGAACCGCCCTCGCGGTCGTCTGATTACTGTTTGGCCGGCAGAATAGCACGCGGCGTCCGACCACGCCAGCCAACCGTCCCTAGAACATCGTGCCGATGTTGAAGTGCGGCTCCCAACCGGGACCACCCAGCTTGTCGAAGCCGTAGCCGTAGTCGAAGCCGATGGTGCCCATCATGGGAACCTCGACGCGGATCCCGAAGCCGGCGCCCTTGCGCAGATTCGCCAGGTTGGCTTCGCCCAGACTGTTCCAGGTGTCGCCCATGTCCAGGAACGAAAGCAGCTGAACCGCGCGCGTCAGCGAGTAGAGCGCCTCGACGTTGAAGATCGTGTAGGCCCGACCGCCGATGAAACTGGGGTTGCCGCGCGGCACGACCTCGAGATCCTGATAACCGCGCAGCGGGTACGTCCGGTTGCCGCCGAGGCGGTACTTCTCGTAATCCGGCACGTTGTCCGAGCCGCCCTGGATCCCCTCGATCACGCCCAGGGTGCCGCGCAGATGCAGCGCGAATCCCAGCGGCAGGCGCTGGTAGTACGAGCTCTTGAACTGGTGCTCGTGATAGTCGATCTCGCCGCCGAGCGGCCCGCCGGCCAGCTCGAAGCTGTACGTGGTCTTGGCACCGCTGGTCGGGAAGAACGGGTTGTCCGTGCTGTTGCGCGTGTAGGTCACGCGCACGCTGCTCTTGGTCCGCGGCCAATCGACCTCGTCCAGCCGCTCGAACGGCACCCCGGTGGTGCCCAGGCTCTGCTCGAGGCTATCGAGGTAGTTGACGTAGCTCGAGCTGAACTCGCCCAGCCGCGTCTCCGACAGCTCGTAGCGCAGGCCGACGTTCGAGAACCGGCTGCCCGGTATCCGCATGCCCGTACGCAGGCTGAAGCCCCGGACGCGGCTCTCGTAGAAGTCGTCGTTGTTGTACTGGTAGCGGTCGAAGATGTCGGCGCCGACCAGGATGGGCCGGCCCATGAACCACGGCTCGGTGAAGCTGAGGGCGACGTAACGCCGCCGCGAACCGAACTGCCAGGTCACCCCGATGTTCTGACCCTTGCCGCGGAAATTCGTCTCCTGCACCTGGATGAAGCCCGACACCGACGTCTCGGCGCTGTACGCGGCGCCGAACATGAACTGGCCGGTCTGCTTTTCCTTGACCTGGAACACCAGGTCGATGTCCCCGCCGTCGCCCACGGGACGGAAGTCCGGCATCACTTCCTCGAAGAAGCCGCTCTGCATGGCGTCGCGGACCGAGTACTCGATGCGCTTGCGGCTGAAGACCTGTCCCGGATAGATGTGGAACTCGCGCAGGAGCACCTCGTCGTAGGTCTTGCTGTTGCCCGCGATGGTGATGTCGCGCACCTTGGCCGGCTGGCCCTCGATGATGTTGAAGGTGACGTTCACGCGGTTGTCGCGGATCTCCCGCTGCGGGTCCACGGCGATGTAGATGTATCCCTCGTCGGCGTAGAGCGACTGCAGGTTGTCGAAGGTCTCGAGGTATTCCTTCTCCTTGAAGACCTTGTCCTTCTCGAGGTAGATCTGGTCGGCGACGGCGAGGTCGTCGAAGACCGTGTTGCCTTCCCAGTTCACGTCGCCCACATGGTAGAGCGTGCCCTCGGTGACGTAGACGGTGATGTCCAGTTCCTCGGGCTTCTCCTCGCGTGGTTCCAGGACCACCCGGTCCACGGTCGCGTCGAGGAAGCCGTTGTCCTTGCAGTAGGTGACGATCAGGTCCTTGTCGGCCTCGAACTGTTCCTTCTTGAAGGTGCCGCTCTTGAGAAAACCGGTGGTGCCCTGCGCCATGGCGCCGCGCAGATCGCCGTCCGAGAGCAGGTCGTTGCCCTCGAAGGTGATGCTCTTGACCTTGACCTTCTTGCCCTCGTCGATGCTGACGACGAGGTCCTCCATGTTGTTGGCGTCGATGACGGAGGAATCGGTGGTCACCGCGACGTTGAAGTAGCCCTTGTCCCAGTAGAGTTCGCGCAGCGGCTGCAGATCACGCCGCACCGCCGCCGGATTGGCGAACTGGCCGACCGAGAT
>CAZJMO010000168.1:7121-7537 GCA_964547085.1 uncultured Fibrobacteraceae bacterium
CTTGATCTTCTCGTTGCCCTTGAACAGCGCGTTGCGGATCCGGGGGAACTCGCGCAGGTTCACGATCAGCTTCACGCCGGCGGGCACGTCCTGCCCGTAGATGAAGATGTCGCTGAACTTGCGGGTGGCGAAGAGGCGGCGGACCGCGCCGGCGGTCAGGTTGCGGCTGAGCATCTGGCCCGTCGTCAATCCGGCCCAGGCCGACACCTGTCGCGGGTTGACCGTCATGGCCCCCACCACCTCGATCTCGAGGACCTCGCGGCCGGTCAGGTCATCCTGGGCTCCGGCAGGCGAAACGGCAGCAGCCAGGATCAGCAGCAGTCCGGCTATAAAGCAGCGGCGTTGGCTCATGGGCATGGGACGATCGGCTCCCTGGGGAGTACGGCAAGAGGACGGGCCGGCAGGGCCCATCCGGA
>CAZJMO010000169.1:0-368 GCA_964547085.1 uncultured Fibrobacteraceae bacterium
ATGCCCATGACAGGGCAAACTGTGGGCCCGACACAATTGTCGAGGAAGAACCGTTTGGATGAAACTGTTAAAATTTAATCGTTATTGTCGGATTTCTGAAATCTGTCATAGTATTATAGAGATTGCGGAGTTGAAATCAAGATCCGATCAATCCCGACCCCGCATGCAACTTGGCAAGACTCCTGAAACCTGTTCGAGGTGATTCGCCCGCGCAGGGCATCACATAGAGGACAAGGGTACGTACAGCGCGCCCGCCCGTTCCCGGCGACGCGACCGCGCGTCGTGACGAGCAGCGGAATGCGAGGAGACAAGCCATGAACCAGGAAAAACAATCGCTTTAATGTTTTTAACAAAACGATTGTTCCCGA
>CAZJMO010000169.1:378-5736 GCA_964547085.1 uncultured Fibrobacteraceae bacterium
CGGTGAGGGAAGCCTTACCATCACGACCTCGACGCAGGAAACCTGTGGGACGTGCCACGGTCTGGGCCGTTTGCCCGCGAGCTGGCCGGAGACGGCCGATGTCGTCTGTTACACCTGCAGTGGTACCGGTACGGTGACCACGCACCAATCAGAGACCAAGGTCTGCCGGTCCTGTAACGGGGTCGGGCACATCAGGCACGAGATCCCCGAATCGTCGTCGTGATCGCCGCAGGATCGGATCGACGGTTGATTGAAGGATGAACGCCGCGCTCCGGTATGCCCGGAACGCGGCGTTTGTGATGGTTCCGATCGCTCAGAAATCGGCGAGGTCGTCATCGTCCAGGAGAATGGTCTTGGCCGCGGATACGCCCACCGCGACCGGCCGAGGCGCGGGCCGTGAAACGGGCGATACGGGTCTCGACTCCACCCGCTGCGGCAGCCCTGTCGTGTTTCTGGACTCGAAAGGCTGTGTCGGCGATTCCGACAGAGCACCGGCCCGATCGATCGACACCTCTTGGCCCGTGGCCAGGCGGTGAAGGTCTAGGACCGACGACTGGACGACCGCGGCCTGCCGGGCGAGGTCATGGCGCGTCGCCGCCGACTCCTCGGCTGCGGCGGCGTTGGTCTGGGTCACCTGATCGAGCTGGTTGACGGCCGTATTGATCTCGGTGATACCGTTGGCCTGTTCGCGGCTCGCGATAGCAACCTCGCTGGTGAGCCGAGATACCTCGGTCACGCGGCCGGTGATCTCCTCGAGAATCGCGCCGACCTGGGCCGTGGCCTGCACGCCGCCATTGGCGCTCTGCTGGCTGGATTCGATGAGCTGGGCCGTGGTGCCGGCCGCTTCGGCGGACCGTTGGGCCAGGTTCCGGACCTCTTCCGCGACGACTGCGAATCCCTTGCCCGCCTCGCCGGCGCGCGCTGCCTCGACCGCAGCGTTCAACGCAAGAAGGTTGGTCTGGAACGCGATCTCGTCGATCGTCTTGAGAATCCGCGCGGTTTCGTCGCTACTGCGCTTGATATCGTCGATGACCGACGACATGCCCTGCATTGCCTCCACGCCGCGACTGGCCGCTTCCGCGGTGGCGCGGGTTTCGGAATTCGTATTGTCGGCGTTCCCGGCGGTCTGGTGGGTGATCGCCGCCATCTCCTGAAGCGACGCCGCGACTTCCTCAAGCGAGGCTGCCTGCTCGCTTGCGCCGGTTGCCATCTGTTGGCCTGTTGCGGAAATCTCGGCCGAGGAACGGCTCATCTGGTCGGCGGCCTGGCCCAGCGTTTCGGCAGAGTCGCGCAGTTGGTTGCCGATGCGGCTGGCGGCGAAGGACCAGAGTATACTGGCCAACAGCAAGGCCAGACCCACGGTGATGAGGATGGCGCGGACGTTATCGCGACCGAGGCGCGCGATGTTCATCTCGGCAACCATGAACTCATCCGTGTAGGATCCGACACTGATGACCCAGTCCCATGGCTCGAAGTATGTGATGCGGGCCACCTTCATCCGGGGGGCGGCGTCGCCGGGATTCTGCCAGGGATACCACTGTTCGTCGGTGGCGCCGGCCGGCAGGGCCTTGGCCTTGGCGATGATCTCCTGAATGAACATGACTCCGTCGGTGTCACTGGCCTGCAGAATGTTCTCTCCGTCGCGCTTGGCGCCGGGCGAGATCACGTAGTTGCCGTTGCCGTCTAGGACGTAGACATAACCGGTCGCGCCCACCTCGGTGTCCATGATGGACTGTCGCAGGGCTGCGGCCGATTCCATGGGAACGCCGAAGTAGCTGATGCCGACAACCTTGCGGTCGTTGCCGAGAATAGGCTCGTAAGCGGTGATGTACCAGCGGTCGACCACGAAGGCGCGGCCGAGGAACGTCTGGCCGGACAGAACGGCCCGAATGACAGGGTTCGGCTTGCCGTCGGGATTTACCGCGGGAATGTAGGTACCGATCGCGCGGGAGCCGTCCTTCTTCAGGACGTTGGTGCAGACGCGGAGCATGTCGCCCCGCTCATTCATGCGCTGAAAGACCGTCGTCGTTCCACCGACGTTTTTCTTGACGTCGTCGACCAGCAGGCTAGCGGAGTTGGCGTTCCGGTTCTGACCCAACCACTGCTCACCCAGGAGCATCTTTGGCAATTCAACCGAAATGCTCTGTTTGGTGTACTGGTTGGTGGCTTCCCATGTGACCTTTTCCTGCGCGAACGCGACGGGCCCGTAGGCCTTCATGAGTTCGCGGGTCATGGCCAGTCCGCCATTTACGTTGTCCTCGAGGACGACTTGTTGCGTGGTGCACATGGCATGGATGGCCTTGGCGACGTGGTCGAGGTCGTTTATCGCGAGGGTACGGCATTCCTCGGCGGCGACGGCCTTCATCTGGTGTTGCTTGGCGATGACGACTCCGGTGATGACTAGCAGCGGGACCACCATAACAGTGATTCCGATCGAAAGGAGTCGTGTCCGCAGCGAGAGTCTCGAGAACATGGGGGCGACCTTTCTCGTAAGGATAACGCTTATACCAAACTCTTTCCCTCCGTATGCCTATGTTAAAGTTCGCCGCAATTCTGATTACCTTTAGCCAATATTGGGTCACGTTTCCAATTAGCGATGTCGGAACGCTCTGCGTTTTCACTGCGTGACTTGCCCCGCGGGGGTGTAGCGGTTGTCTCCACATCTATCCTGCGTTACCTTCAATCGGTGCCGTTCGGCCCGTCCGGGGCCGACCACCTTCGCCCTCACACCGGACAGACGACACCATGCGACTCGGGGACTGGACGTTCAGGAGCTTCAGCGACGGTGTGATCCGTCTCGACGGCGGTGCTGCGTTCGGCATCGTGCCCAAACCGCTCTGGGAGCGGCAGATCCCGGCCGACGAACGCAACCGCATCCCGGTGGCCCTGCGCTGCCTGCTGGCCGAGGGCCACGGTCGCCGTGTCCTGATCGACACTGGGATCGGCGACCGCTGGGACGCGCAGCAGCGCGACATCTACGGCATGGACCGTCGCGCCGGCCAGTTGCTCACCGAACTGGACGCCGCCGGCATCGCGCGCGATTCCATCACCGATGTCGTGCTCACGCACCTGCACTTCGACCACGTCGGCGGCGCGTGCCTCGATCTGGCTGGCGGTATGAGTCCGGCCTTCCCGGAGGCGACATGGTGGCTGCAGAGGCAGCAATGGGATTGGGCGCACAACCCCAGCGAGCGTGACCGCGCCAGCTTCCGTCCGGAAGACTTCGACGCGCTGGCCGACACCGGGCGCCTCGAACTGGTGGAGGGCCACGCCGAGATCCTGCCGCAACTGCGAGTGACGCCGGTCAGCGGCCACACGCCCGGCATGCAGATCCCGGAGTTCCACACGCAGGACGGAATCCTGGTCTTCCTGGCCGACCTCATCCCGTCGGTCGCGCACATCCACCTGCCCTGGGTGGCGGGTTACGACCTCAACCCGCTGCTCACCCTCAGCGAGAAACGACAGCTTCTGAGCCGGGCCGTGGAGGACGATTACCTGCTGGTCTTCCAGCACGACTCCGAACACGAGACCTGCCGGATCGGATTCCGCGAGGGGCGGTTCCACGCCCGCCGGCAGCACGAGTCGCTGGGCGGCGCGTGATGCGTCCCGCGAGGTCTCTCGCCGCCGCCCTGTTGTTCCTGGGCGTCCTGATCGCCGGGATTCTGGGCGGTTGCGCCGGCCCCAAACGCGTGGCGGCGCCGCGCGACGTCTTCCGCGGCCTCTGGATCACCCGCTGGGACTACCGTTCGTCCGAGGATGTGGACCGCTGTCTCGACGAGGCCGCGCGCCTCGGCGTGACCGACGTCTTCTTCCAGGTGCGCGGACAGGCCGACGCGTTCTATCGCAGTGCGCTGGAGCCCTGGGGCCACCAACTCGGCGGCGACCCCGGTTTCGACCCGCTGGCCCGCGCGGTCCGGCGCGCGCATCGACGCGGTCTGCGCCTGCACGCCTGGGTCAACGTCTACCCGCTGTGGAAGGGGCTAGAACCGCCGGCGGATCCCGACCATGCGTGGCGTCGGCATCCCGACTGGCGCCTGCACGACGACAGCGGTCGGGCGCAGCCGCTGAACGACCACTACGTCGTGGCGGATCCGACCCTGCCCGCGGTCCAGGATCACATCGCCGCAGTCCTGGTCGACCTCTGCTCCCGCTATGAGGTCGACGGCCTGCATCTGGACTACGTGCGTTTCGTCAGCGACCGCCTCGACCTGGTGCAGCTCTGGCCCGGCGATGATGCGAGCCTCGCCCGCTGGCGCGCCGCCGGTGGTGTCGGCGATCCCCGGACCGAGCCCGAGACGCGAGCGCGCCATCGCGCCTGGATCCGCGGCGAGATCACCCTGCTGGTGCGGCGCCTCTCGCGAGAATGCCGCGCCGTCCGGCCGGACATCGAGATGTCGGCCGCGGTGCTGCGCCGCCCGGTTCGCGCGCGCGACAGCTATCTCCAGGACGCAGTCGCCTGGCTGGACGAAGGCCTTGTCGACCGCATCATGCCCATGATCTACACCCGCGACATCCAGCGCTTCACGACCGATCTGGCGGCCTGGCGCGCGGTGGCGCCCGGGCCGCGGATCTCGCCGGGCATCGGCGTCTACAAGCACGAGCCTTCGGACCTTGCGCCGCAGATGGCGGCCACGACAGGGACGGCCGGCTGGTCGCTCTTCGCGTACTCGTCGCTGGTCGAAAGCGCCGACCCGGAGCAGGACCACGGCAAGGTCGCCCGACAGCGACGCCGGGATCTTCGCGCGGTCGTTGCGGGAGACTGAGACTTGCCAGAACGCGCCGGCGGGTCCAGTATCCGGTCACGTCGCCAATACGCCGCCGGGGAGAATCGCTGCCGTGGCTGTCTGGTCCTACGTCCGCAAGACACTGCTCAACCCGCATTCGCAAGCGTGCGTCTGGCGGCACCCCGTGCATGCGCTGCGCATGGTGTTGGGGGTGGCGTCGAACGGCCTCCTGGGACTGAGCGAACGGATCCGGCCGAGCGGGCGGCAGGTCTGCCCGGTCTGCAACTGGCAAGGCCGGCGGTTCCGCACCTTCATCTCTCCCGACATCGTGATTCCGGCCAGCATCTGCCCCGAGTGCGGCTCCTTCGACCGCCACCGACACCTGGTGCTCGGCATGCGCGAAAGGCTGGTCGACCGGCGGCAGGTCCCGCGCTCGCTGCTGGGTCTGTCGCTCTCGCCGGCCATGTCGTACCTGGTGGCACACGAGGGGCTCGGCCGCTGTTACCGTTCGGACTACGACCTCCGCGACGCGCGGCATGCGCCCGACGCGGCGATCGACCTGACGGCGGCCGGGTTCGCGGACGCCTCGTTCGACTGGGTGATCTGCAGCCACGTCCTCGAACACATTCCCGAC
>CAZJMO010000169.1:5746-6962 GCA_964547085.1 uncultured Fibrobacteraceae bacterium
AGCGCTGTCGACGAGCTTGCCCGGATCCTGCGGCCGGGCGGCCACGCCTGGATCCAGGTGGCCTACAACGACGAGCTGGCGGAGAGCCGGCGCATCCCGCTCGACCTCAGGGTTTTCGACGCCCATGCCTGGCGGTTCGGTCGCGATTTCTCCGCGCGACTCGGTCGGCCGACCTGGGAGGTGTCGTGCTGTCCTGCCGTGGATCTCGACCCGTCCTTCCGCCGGCGCCACGGCATCCATCCCGTCGAGCGGTACTGGCGGGCGCGCAAGCATTCCTGAGGCGCTTGTCCCGGCCGGTGAAATCACGGATCATCAAGGGTGCCCCGTTACAGCGTCCGTTCACCGGGAGGCGTGACCATGCGCATCGTTCTGGCCTGGATCATCGTGCTCGCGTCCGTCACCCCGGCGCAGGTCCCGCTGCCGACCGCGCCCACGTGGATGTCGTCGGAGACGAACCTCTTCGGCACCGGTCTCGACATCGGCGACATCGACGGCGACGGCTGGCTGGATCTCGCGGTCAGCAACGGCAACGACATGGCCCTGGCGCCCAACCTGGTCTACATCAGCGCGGACGGTACGTTGCCGACGGCCGCGAGCTGGGCCAGCCAGGACGCCCGCTACAGCGGCCACTGTCAACTCGCCGACCTCGACGGCGACGGCCTGCCCGAGCTCATGGTCGCCAACTATATCACCGTGGGCTGGGGCCCGGCCCAGGTGCAGGTCTATCGCAACCGGGACGGCGCCCTCGAGACCACGCCGAGCTGGGAATCGCCGGCCGACATCCACAGCTTCCGTGCCTCGTTCGGCGACCCGGACCAGGACGGCGACCTGGACCTCGCCGTCGCCACAGGCGAGGCCTACAACGATCTCCTGGAGTCCAACCTCATCTTCTTCAACGTGGACGGCGCGCTGCAGTCCGCACCCGGCTGGACGTCCACCGTTCACGATGCCTGCTACGACATCCGCTTCGTCGACATCGACAACGACGGCGACCAGGATCTGGCCACGCTCGGCGGCGGCCAGGGGCGCGTCATGATCTACCTCAACGACGCGGGCGTGCTGGCGACCTCGCCCGCCTGGGCGACGGCCGACGTCGACAACGGCAACACCTTCGATTTCGACGACCTCGACGGCGACGGCCGCCTCGACCTGGTCATGGGTGCCAACACGCAGCTCGGCGGCACCGGCCGCTTCCAGGTCTACCTAACCGCGGGCG
>CAZJMO010000169.1:6972-7521 GCA_964547085.1 uncultured Fibrobacteraceae bacterium
ATCATGCCCGAGCCCGACCCGCGCTGATCCGCGGGCAGGCTGTTCATCACCTCGATGCAGTCGCCGCCCAGGCGCGCGCCGATCTCGACGGCACGGGCGGTCCGGACCTCGTCACCGGCGGCTGGTGGCAGCCGGTGCGCGTCTATCTCAACGACGGCGCCGGCGGCTTCACCGGCGAGCCGCAGTGGCAGAGCGGCGCGGCGTGGGCCTCGGTGGTCGAGGCGTTCGGACTGGCGGATCTGGACGAGAGGCGGTCGTGCGTGGAGGCGGCGACGTTCCCGGCGGGCTCGCGTCTGCTGGCGCTGCCGCATCGCCACCTGCAGGCGGTGACGGCGGTCACCGTCGGCGATACGGTCGTGCCGCCGGGTGAGTTCTGCGCGAGCAGGGCGGACGGTTGGGTCTCGCTGGCCGCGCCGGCGGCCGCGCCGGTGCAGGTGACGTACCGCGTGTCCGACGCGCCCGACCTCGCGGGCAGCAACTGGGCCGCCGCGACCTTCGTGTTCGCCGATCTGCGTTCCACCGCGGCGCCCGAGCCGATGCCGGACGCCG
>CAZJMO010000170.1:0-679 GCA_964547085.1 uncultured Fibrobacteraceae bacterium
GTGACCATGCCGGTGCAGCCGGGACCGGCGGTGCTCGCGCGCAAGCCGCGCCTGGCGGTGCTGCAGCTGCCCGGCGTGAACTGCGAGATCGAGTCGGCGCGGTCGATCGAGATGGTCGGAGGCGAGGCGGAGATCTTCCGCTGGACGCGCCCGGCGTCGGAACTCGAACGCTTCGACGGTTTCCTGATCCCCGGCGGCTTCAGCTACCAGGACCGCGTTCGCGCCGGGGCGATCGCGGCCAAGGATCCGCTGCTGGAGGTGCGGGGCGCTCGCGGCCAACCGCCAGCCCGGACGTCGCGGGTACTACTCGCGGTGGGTCGGATTGGAGCCGGTGACCGGCAGCCGGTGTGCGTTCCTCGAGGGACTGACCGGTGTTTTCCCGGCGCCCGTGGCGCACGCCGAGGGTCGCTTCACGCACGAGGATCCGGCCTTCTTCGACGCTCTGGCGGCCGACGGCTACGTGGCGTTGCGCTACGTTCCGCTGGACGGCGGGTCGGGCGCCAACCCGAACAGCTCGTTGCTGGACGCCGCGGCGCTCACCAGCAGCGGCGGCAACGTCCTGGCGATGATGCCGCACCCCGAGCGGGCCCTGCAGCTGCGCATGGTCCCGGAAGATCTGCCCCACGCGTGGGGCGCGCTGCGACGCCGGGCCGCTGCCGATCCCGAGCGCCTCGAGGCT
>CAZJMO010000170.1:689-7510 GCA_964547085.1 uncultured Fibrobacteraceae bacterium
ATCTGCACGCCGCCACGGCGGTGCGCGTGATGCAGCAGCGCCTCGAGGGCGGCGACGCCCTGCGCGCGCTGTACCGCTGTGAACTGCATACCTTCTGGGGTGACGGCGACGGGCGGACGGTCGCGGACCTGCTGCAGGTCGGTCGTTTCTTCAACCCGAACAAGCACCACTACGGACATTTCGAGATCGTCGCCGACGGTCCGGACTGGTTCGACGGCGTCACCCGCGGCGGCGGCGAACTGGATCCCGCGTGGCCCGGAGCGGTGCAGGCCGGCGATGTCGAGTCGCGCCCGGCCGATCTTCTCGAGCGGCTGCTCGGCGGCCCGATCCCCGACGACTGCGTGGCCGTGGACATGGTCGCCGTGCCTCTGGGCGAGCCCGGGCCGATCCTCACGGGCGTGCTCTGGCGTCTGGTCCTGGCCGACGACGGCCGCGATCCGCTGCGTTTGGCCGACCGCCTGGCCGTCACGCGGAGCGGCGATCGCGGGTTGCTGGTCAATCCACATATGCACGGCTGGCTGACCGCGGTGCGGCGCCCCGGCAGCGAAGCGGACAAGGAGCGCTCATGAGCGACGGCAGGCACTGGCGCGAGGAATGCGGCGTGGTCGGGATCGCCGGGGTGCAGGGCGCATCCGAACTGGCGAGCATGGCGCTGCACGCGTTGCAGCACCGCGGGCAGGAATCGGCGGGGATCACCGTGGCCGACGGCCGTCTGATCTCCACGCACAAGCAGATGGGCCTGGTCGCCAAGGTCTTCACCGAGGCGACGCTCAAGACCCTGCCGGGCACCTTCGCGATCGGCCACGTGCGCTACAGCACCAGCGGCAGCAGCAATCTCATCAACGCGCAGCCGATCCAGGTGGCCAGCCACCACGGCGCGATCAGCCTGGCGCACAACGGCAATCTGGTCAACGCGCCCCAGTTGCGACGGGCGATGGAGCAGGACGGGTCGATCTTTTCGACGACCAGCGACAGCGAGGTCATCCTGCACCTGATGGCGCGCAGCCAGGCGCCCACGGTCGAGGACGCGCTGCAGGAAGTGCTGCCGCGGGTCACCGGCGCGTACAGCCTGGTCGTCCTGACGGGCGACAAGTTGATGGCTGCGCGCGATCCCTACGGGTTCCGGCCGCTGTGTCTCGGCCGGTTCCAGGACAGCTACGTCGTCGCGAGCGAGAGCTGCGCGTTCGACATCATCGGCGCCCGCTACCTGCGCGACGTCGAGCCCGGCGAGATGGTGGTTCTGGGCCAGGGCGATCTCATCAGTCGCCGGGTGGCGCCGGTCGGTCCGGAGCGCCGCTGCGTGTTCGAGCACGTTTACTTCTCGCGCCCCGACAGCCGCATCTTCGGCACCAGCGTCGAGCGCACGCGACGCGCCAGCGGCGAGATCCTGGGCCGCGAGGCGCCCGTGGAGGCCGACGTGGTCACCGCCGTGCCCGACAGCAGCAACACCGCCGCGCTGGGTTTCGCCCGCGCCACCGGCGTGCCCTTCGAACTGGCGCTGATCCGCAACCACTACATCGGCCGCACGTTCATCTCGCCTGCGCAGCAGGTGCGCGACATGTCCGTGCGCATCAAGTTCAACACGGTCCGCGAGGTGATCGAGGGCAAGCGCGTGGTCGTGGTCGACGACTCGATCGTGCGCGGCACGACCATGCGCAAGCTGGTCAAGCTGATCCGCCAGGCCGGTGCGAGCGAGGTGCACCTGCGGATCGCGTCGCCGCCGGTGACTAATCCGTGCTTCTACGGCATCGACACGCCGGTGCGCAAGGAACTCATCGCCAGCAGTCACACCGTCGACGAGATCGCGGCCTACCTGCGCGTCGACAGCCTGCACTACCTGAGCCTGGAAGGTCTGCTCGAGGCCACGGGTGAGGGTGATCGTTACTGCACCGCCTGCTTCACCGGACATTATCCGGTGTCGTTCGACGTAGAGCCCGACAAGGCCGTTTTCGACCGCCATGCCGAGGGCGCCGAACTGATCCTCAAGCCGCGGGTCGTCGCACCCGACGACGGGACGCGCGAATGACCGCGAAAGAAGCCGATATCTGGCGACCGGATGATCGTTTCGACGATCCGAAAGAACTGGGGCGGGCCCTGGAAAGGCGGGTCCTCCCGGTGGTGGGCCGACCGGCCCGTTATCTGGGCGGCGAGGCCGGGGCCATCGATTCCGACCAGTGGTGCGATCCGGGCTGCAACCTCCTGCTCTGCTTCCCCGACGCCTACGAGGTCGGCATGTCCCACACGGGACTGCGCATCCTCTACACGCTGCTGAACGACCGTCCCGACACGGTCTGCGATCTGGCGTTCACGCCCTGGCCGGACATGGAAGCCGCCATGCGGGAGAACGGGCTGCCGCTCTTCGGGCTACAGACGCGGCGCGCGGCGCGGAGCTTCGATGTCGTGGGATTCTCGCTGGGCTACGAACTGGCCTACACGAACATGCTCACGATGATCGCGCTGTCGGGGGTGCCGCTGAGGGCCGCCGACCGCGCCGAAGGCGACCCGCTGATCATCGCCGGCGGCACGTGCACCATGAATCCGACCGTGGTCGGGCCGTTCTGCGACGTGGTTCTGCCCGGCGACGGCGAGGAATCCATCACCGACGTGGCCGCCGTCGTGGCTGCCGGCCGGCGAAAGGGCGCCTCGCGCGACGAGATCCTCGGCCGCGTGCGGGCGATTCCGGGCGCCTGGTGGCCCGGCGCCGTCGAGCCCGTCCAGCCGCGGGTTCTGGCCGACCTCAACGCCGTTCCCATGCCGCGGGAACTGGTCCCGATCACCGAACCGGTGCACGACCGTCTCGCGCTCGAGGTCATGCGCGGCTGTGCGCGCGGTTGCCGCTTCTGCCAGGCCGGCATGATCCAGCGACCGGTGCGTGAACGCGATGTCGCGGCGATCGTGGACGCCGCGCGCCACGGCGCCCGCGAGACGGGCAGGGACGAGATCGGCCTGCTCTCGCTGTCGACCAGCGACTATTCCGGCCTGAGCCGGGTGGTGGCCGGCATCCAGGACGACCTGAAGGGGTCGCGAACCAATCTCGTGCTGCCGAGCCTGCGCGTGGACTCGATCGATTCCGAACTCTACGAGCGGATTCATCGCGAGCGCCCCGGCAGCGTGACCTTCGCGCCGGAAGCCGGCACGCAGCGGCTCCGGGACGTGGTCAACAAGCGCATCACCGAGGACGAGATCCTCTCGGCCACCGACCAGGCGTTCCGCAGCAGGATCAAGCGGGTCAAACTGTACTTCATGATCGGCTTGCCGACCGAGACCAACGAGGATCTGGACGGGATCATCGCGCTGGCCGGCCGGGTCGTGGCGCTGGCGCCGCGCGGCGGTTCGCAGGTGACGGTGTCGATCTCGCCGTTCTCGCCCAAGGCCCACACGCCGTTCCAGTGGTCGGGGCAGATCCCGCGCGAGGAGATCGCCCGGCGCAACAACTATCTGGCGCGGCGCCTGGGGCGGCTGAAGGTGAAGGTGAGCCTGCGCGAGCCGGAGATCAGCTTCCTGGAAACGGTGCTGGGGCTCGGCGACGCGCGCGCCGCGGACACCGTGGAGGCGGCCTGGAGCGAAGGCGCGCGCTTCGACGCCTGGGACGAGCTGTGGAACTGGGACGCCTGGCAGCGCGCGTTCACCGAGACGGGCCTGGACGCCGCGGCGATCACCGCGCCGCGCGATCCCGAGGCGCCGTTGCCCTGGGATGTCGTGCGTGGACCGATCGCCCGGGAGTTCCTGCGGCGGGAATGGGATCTGGCGCTGGCGGGCGAGACGACCCCGGATTGCCGCCTCGAGGGACCGTGCACGGCGTGTGCGGCATGCGACGGCGGCCTGTCGCACGTGGAGGCCGATCTGCGGCCGGCCGCACCGGAGCCGCAGCCGCAGTCGACCGTCCCGATTTCCGCGCCCACGAGGGCCGGCGACGACGAGGATCCGCGTTGGCGATTCTGGCGCGAGCGTGCGTCGGCCAAGACGTGGTGCCGGGTGGAGTTTGCCAAGCAGGACCGGATGGTGTTCCTTGGGCATCTGGACTTCCAGCGTCAGTTGCATCTGGCGTTGCGTCGTTCCGGCTTGCCGGTTGCTTACAGCAAGGGGTATCATCCGCATCCACTGGTGAAGTTCGGGCCGCCGTTGGCGGTGGGCGTGGCGGGCACGGCCGAGGTCATGGATCTCGCCTTCCAGTGGATCGAACCGGATTGGGAGCGACGACTCGACGCGGCGCTGCCCTTGGGGTTGCGCTTGGTGCGCGGAGTGATCGTAGGCTCGATCACGCCTCCGAGCATCGATACGCGAGCCGAGCGTCTGGATTTCCGCGTTGTGTTGCCGACCGTCGCGGACGGCGGACCGGAGTTCGGCGCGGCGCGTGCAGCGGTGACGACATTCCTGGAGGCGGAGCAGTGGCCGTGGCGCCGCTGCCGTCCGGGCAAGCCGGATGTCGAGGTGGACGCCAGACGACTGGTGCCGTTCGGAAGTCTGACCTGGGTCGACGACGATTCGACCCCGACCCTGCACTTTTCCCTGGTGCGGGGCGACAAGAGCGCCGGCCTACCGGTGCACGAGTTCCTGGCCGCCCTTTTCGGGGACGTGCTGCCGGAACCGCGCTGGTGCGCCGTGACGCGCACGGGGATCTACGGTCGCGACGACAATGGCGACTGGTTGTCCCCGTTTGAAGAAATCCTGGTCCAGCACCGCCTCGTGTGGTTGCGGGCCCACCTGAACGACTAGCTTTGACACGAAATCGGAGACATGCGTAAAGACATCATCATCAATTCGACCCCCCATGAGGTTCGGGTGGCGATCCTTGAGGACGCCGAACCGGTCGAATTGCTCATCGAGCGGGCCGACGCCCGCCGGATCGTGGGAAATCTCTACAAGGGCAAGGTGACCTCGGTCAAGCCCGGCCTGCAGGCGGCGTTCGTGGACATCGGCATGGAGAAGGCGGGCTTCCTGCACGCCAGCGACGTGGTCCACAGCGGCACCGGCGACGAGGACGAGGAAGACGAGGGCGATGATCGCCGGCGCGGTCGGTACGCACCGGTTCCCGACATCTCCACGATGCTCAGAGTGGGCGACGACATCGTCGTCCAGGTGACCAAGGAACCCATCAGCACCAAGGGTCCTCGGCTGACGGCCGACCTCTCGCTGCCGGGACGGTACCTGGTCATGATGCCCAAGGGCCGCCACATCGGCGTGTCCCGCAAGATCGCCGACCGCCGCGAACGGGTCCGCCTCAAGCAACACCTGCAGAAGCATCGCCCCGACAAGGGTGCGTTCATCATCCGTACGGCCGCCGAGGGCGCCGACGAGGATTCGATCAGCAGGGATGTCCGTTACCTTTCGGACCTCACCGAGAAGATCCGCGAGACGGCCAAGGAAGTGGTGGCGCCGGGGCTGGTGCACGAGGATGTCGGTCTGGTGGTCGGTCTGATCCGCGACATCTTCAAGGAAGACGTCGAGGAACTGGTTCTGGACGACCGCGAGGACCAGGCCAAGCTCGTGGAATACGCCCGGACGTTCGCGCCCGAGTTGGAGAAGCGCATCCGCCTGTACACCGGCGACCTGCCGATCTTCGACCACTACGACATCGAGCCCGAGATCAAGAAGTGCCTCGACAACCGGGTCTGGATGAAGAAGGGCGGCTACCTGATCATCGAGCCCACCGAGGCGCTCGTCTCGGTCGACGTCAACACGGGGCGGTTCACGGGTCGGCGCAACCAGGAAGAAACCATCGTGCAGACCAACATGCTGGCCGCCCGTGAGGTGGCGCGGCAGTTGAGGCTGCGGGATTTCGGCGGCATCATCGTCATCGACTTCATCGACATGGAGAGCGAGGGCAACAAGAAGCGCGTGCTGCAGGAGCTGCGGAACCACCTCAAGCGCGACCGGGCCCGCACCAAGGTCTTCCAGGTGTCCGGGCTGGGGCTGATCGAAATGAGCCGGCAGCGCGTTCGGCCGCCGATCATCAGCCAGCTGAGCGACCCGTGTCCGTACTGCAACGGCACCGGCAAGGTCCTCTCGCTGGAGACCATGAGCAACCGGATCGAGCGTCTCGTGCACCGCATCGCCATCGTGACCAAGGAGCGGCGGCTGCAGATCCAGGCCAACCCCATGCTGGCGCTGTACCTGCTTGAGGAGCGGGCGGAGCACTTCCGGGAGATGTGTCGGAACTTCGGCCTCGAACTAAACGTCATGGACGATCCCGGGCTGCACATCGACGACTTCCGCATCGTCTCGCTGGAGAACGATCGGGATCTCATCGCGGAGTTCGAGAAGAAGGCGAAGGGGCGGCGACGCTGAGTCCCGCGCCGCGCCTGTCCGACGACGATCGACGATCACGGCCCCCTGCCTCGGCGGGGGGCCGTCGCCGTTTTCAGGGAGCGTCCGGGGGCGTGGGGGCGAGGTCGTCCTCGTCCTGCAGACCCGCGATGGTTGCGTATTGCGCCGCCAGGGCGCGGTTGCGGGGGCCGGGCAACATGCCGCGCAGGCGGGCCTTCAGCGTGTATTCGGCGCGCTGGGCCCGGCGCGTCCGGACGATGGCGCCGACGCCTTCGTGCTTGGCGAGGTAGAGCCGGTAGCTGTGCTGGAACTGACGCAGGCTGAAGGCGCTCACCAGCCCGGTGGCGCGTCCCTCGAGGTGGGCGACGGCGATGCTCGGGCACAGGTACGTGCGCAGGCCGAGGGCCAGGGCGCGGCGGCACCAGTCGGTTTCCTCGAAGTACATGAAGAACCGCTCGTCGAGCAGGCCGACGCGCCGCAGCGCCTCGCCGCGCATGAGTAGGCAGGCGCCCTTGACGTAGTCCACCGCAACGGCGCCGGTGACCGGATCGGCG
>CAZJMO010000171.1:0-7493 GCA_964547085.1 uncultured Fibrobacteraceae bacterium
GGCGACCGCGCGGCTTCGCCGCTGCCGACGCGCGACGCGGCGCACCCTGGTGGCCTCCGTGGTCGGCGTGGCGGTGCTCGCAGCATTGTTCGCGCACGTCACCCGTCACGCCGGCTCGCCCCTCGCCAATCCGCTGGCCGACGCCGTGCAACTCGACCTCGGCGAGGCCTGGTGGGACTACCCCCTGCTGCGGAGCCGGACACCGCTGCCCCTGGCCGCCAACCTCCGGCAAAACTTCGGACCGGCGATGTCCAAGACGTTCCTGGGCATCCGCGTATCGGTGCGGTCCCTCGGGCTCTGGCTGCCTTGGCTTTTCTGGGCCGCCGTCGTCGTCGTCTGGGGCTTGCAGACCCGGCGCCGCCTGCGACGCGGGCACGCCATCGGGCGCGCTGTCGGCCCGGCCGGCCTTCTGGCCCTGACCGCGGGACTGATGGTGATCCAGTACGGTCTGTTCTCGCAGGAAACCCGCCACATGCTCCCGTTGATGCCGTTGCTGGCCTGGGAAGGTGTGCTGCTGATCGACACCGCGATGCGCCGCCACGTGCGCCTGCGGCGGCCGTTCGCCCGCGGCACGGCGCTCGCCGCCCTGGTCGGTCTCGCCCTGGTGATCACGCCGCCGGGACTCGGCGGCGACGAGGGGAACCTCGAGGAAGCCCGCCGTCTCTCCGGACGCGTCGACGAGGTGACAGCCGCGGCGCGCACGCTGCCGCCCGGCCCGGTCTTCAGCGATTGTGCGGTGGTGCCCTGGCGCCTCGGTCGCGCCTTCCTGTGGAGCCCGTACGACGCGTCTGTCGAGGCCCAGATCCGCGGCGTGGTCCCGGCGCTGCGGGATGCCCCTTGGGTGAGGATCCGGCCGGTCCGGGAGGATCGGTGAACCGCCGCGGTCAGAACTGACGCACGACGCGGGCCTGGAACCAGTGGTCGGACACGTCGCCGACCTCCTCCTCGATCCAGCCCGCCCCCACCTGCCAGGCGCCGGCGCCTGCGAGCCGCCGCCAGCTCAGCTCCAGTTCCCGGCGTCGCGCCGTATCAGGCAATCGTCCGGCCATCTCCCACGCCGCGGTCCGCCCCCGGAGCGTCCATTCGGACGCACCCGACGCCGGACGTACGCGCACCAGGCCGGTCCAGGCCTGCACCGCGCCACCGAGCGCCGAACCCAGCACGACACCTTCGTGGGCGTATCCTTCGGCGTAACCGGAATTGCCGTACCACAACACCTTCACGTGCCGCGTCTCGCAGAACTCCACGGCCAGATCCCAGCGCGCGTCCACCAGTTCGACGCCGACCAGGCTGGCCGGCGCGCTGATTTCCGGTATCCCGGGCAGGACGTCGTGCGGACGGAAATCCTCGCCGCCGTATTCCCACCACAACCGTCCGGCCGCCCGCGGCAGCAGGGGCCACGGAGCCTCGCGAAAACGCAGTTCGGTGGCCAACGTGAAGATACGGTCGGTGACCGGGCCGTAATCGACCTCGGTCCACGTCGCGTCCAGCAACGGGAAGTTGATCTGGAACAGGTCGCCCCACAGCGAATCGCCGCGGCGCGGCGCCGCCAGGGCTGCGTGCGTCGCCGTCGTGCGCCACCACCGGGTGTGGTCCCAGGTGACGAGCCACTGACAGAAAAGCGGTCGGGCCGTGGTCTCCTGCAAGCCCCACGAATCCTTGTACCGGATGGTCTGCTCGGAGGTCGTCCCGACCCGGACGAGCAGGTGTTCCGGGTCGAGGAATCCCATGAAGCCCGACCAGATGAAGGGCCGCGTCCGGCGCACCACGACCTGCGGCACACTCTCGGCCTGGCTGGTCAACGTCAGTCCGCCGCCGTCGAGTCCCGGGCCCACCGAGGCGGGGAAGCGTCCGGCGCTCACGGCCCAGGAACCGAAACGGGCCCCGACCACGGCCCGCGGAAGCGAACAGCGCCAGGCGTCGTCTTCGCGCGCGGCGCCGGCCGCGGGACGCCCCGTGGGCGACGGCCAGCCGCCGTACAGGAGAGCCCGGGGAACATCGCGCCCCGACGTGGATGCCGAACCGGCCAATCGAGGCGTAACCGCACCCCAGTACGCACCGCTCCAGACGGCGAGGTCGGGCTCGATCACGGGCACCAGGCCGCGCGCGCCCAGCCCCGCTTCGCCGGGCACCTGATCGCCGGGCCCCAGTTCGTACAGCGCAACACGGCCACCCAGCGCGACGTGCACCTGCGGCGACTTGCACGCGCACGAATTCCAGCGTCCGGGCGCGTCGGCCAGGCCGTAACGGGTGAACAGCCAGGCCAGCTGTCGCCGCTGCGCCGGCAGGATCAGGCCGGGCCCCCCGCGCGCACAGACCCGCGTCAGGAGATCGGTGATCTCGCCGGCGGAAACCGGTCGATACGGTGGCGTGAACTCGCCGCCCAGCAAGGCCAGGCGGCGCAAGGTATGCCACGGGAGTGTGCGTGCATCGGGTTCGACGGCCGTCGCGGTCGAGCCCAGGGCCTCGAGGTCGTCCAGGATCCGGTAGAAATCGTCCGCGGCGGCCGTGGCGCCGTTGGCCGGCCATAACCAGAGCAGCAGGACGATCAGGACGCCGCTCAGGCCAGGAACGCGCAGACCAGGCCGCCGATGATCCATACCGGCGCCAGAATCACGAGCAACAACAACGGCAGCCCGGCTCCCAGCACGAGGCCGCCGAGCAGCAACAGCGGCAATCCGATCACGAGTCCCAGAAGACCCTTGGTCAGCACGAAGGCCAGCTTGACCGGCAACAGGATCATGGTGAAGACGAACTTGAGCAGGCCGAGGACAATCGACCCGGCGAAGATCAGAATAGCCAGGGCCACGATGGCTTCGATGAACATGGGAGCTCCTCCTGGTTCCGCGGCAAATGGTCGAAGCGACGCCGCCGGGATCACATACGCGTGCGGGATGACCGGGTTGCATTCGATCCTTCACGGGCGACGATGGAAGGTCTACCCGATGTCCATGGCGGTTATTTATTTGAATTCTATCCATCGTTTTCTATTGCATAAGCAAACTTTTTTTGTGCTATAATGACAACGGCTGCTTCTATGGTGACATCCCGGGAATCGTGGAACGCGCGCATTTCCTCATTCCTCCCGGGCAGACCTCGAAGCAGCCAATCTTTTTGTCCGGACACTCTCCCGCCGGAACCCGTCTGGACAAAAAGGCGGGCAACGCCCCGCGGCGCCGCCCGCCCTTGGAATCTGGAGCCGGTTCCAGTCTACTTCTCGAACAGGGACGGGTCCACCTTCGGGTTGGCCTCGAAACTCTGGACCGTCACCTCGGCGAAGTCCTCGTCGTCGTACTTGACCGACAGGGACGCCGGCATCTTGAAGCCGTCCATCTCCTGGTAGCCGTTGACGTAGGTCTTCTGCGTCACGGGGCTGCCGGTCATCGGGTTGATCGCCGGGCTCTGCACCATGACCAAAAGGTCGGTATCCGCGTCGAGGAACAGGACCGTGGTCTCGTCACCCAGCTGCACGGCGACCGGGTTGCAGACCTTGCCGCCGGCCTCCATGGCGTCCAGCGCCTGGAACTCCAGGTCGTCCACACGCCGCAGGATGCCCAGGGTGTCCTTACCCAGACCGTCGAGCATGTCCTGCACCTGCTCCGGGGTCAGATCCTGCGACTGGCCCATACTTGCAGCCCAGCCCTTGTCGCCGGCGACGACCTGCGTCTGCTCGCCGAACGGGAGCTTGGTGGTCATGACCATGTGGTCGGGCAGCTGGACGGTGGAATCGATGGTGATGTCCAGCGCGCCCATGGGGCTCTGGACGGTCATCACCGACACCTCGTGCCAGGCCTTCAGCTTGCCGTAGGCCTTGCCGCCGGTCTTGCTCCGCAGACTCTGCATGAGCTCCGTTCCGCGGGCCAGGTTCTCCGGCGTGGCGGCGGGGATCTCCAGCTTCGGCTGCGGCGCGGGAATGGTGATGTCGATATTGTTGACGGTGCCGTACTTGGACAGGTCGCCGTCGAATTCCGCGGGATCGCCCACGACCAGGATGCTGAGATCCTCGGACTTCCAGTTGCGCTGGCAGGCCGCGAGGATGTCCGCCGACGTCAGGGCCTTGACGGCCTCCTGGTACTTCGGCAGGAAGTCCGCGTCGTACCCGTACATCTCGAAGAGCACCAGACGGTCCAGGACCTCGCGCTTGGTGTCGTAGTCGAACACCTCGCTGTTGAGGATCATGTCCTTGGCGAACTGCAGTTCCTCGTCGGTGACCGGCTCGGTGATCATCCGGTCGATCTCGGCGAGGATACCGTCGGCCGCAGCCTCGACCGTGGAGTTCTTGGTCATGGTGTACGCCATGAACGAACCCGGGAACCGCCAGCCCGTGCCGGCGCCCGACCCGACCGCGTAGGCAAGGCCGCGCTTGGCCCGGATCTCCTTGAACAGACGGCTGGCAAAGCCGCCGCCCAGGATCTCGTTGCCCACCAACAGGGCGGCGTAATCAGGGTTGTCGTTGCGGATGCCCTTGTGGCCCAGCATCACCGTGGACTGCGTCAGGCCGTCCTTGGCCGCCACGTTGACCGTCCGCGGCAGCGCGGGGATCTCGGGATCGGCCGGCAGCGGCGCCTCGGACTTCTCCCAGCCTGCGAACGCACCCTCGATCTTCGCGGCCATGTCCTTGGCGACGAAATCGCCGATCACCACGAGATACATGCGGTCGGGATGGAAGAACGCGGCGTGGAACGCCTGCATGTCCTCGCGGGTCACCGCGGCAACGGTGTCGTATTCCGGATGGCGAGCCAGCGGATGGTCCGCGCCGAAGAGCACCTTGGGCAGCTCGCGCATGGCGATCTGCATGGGCTCGTCGTTGCGGCGGGAGATCCCGGCCTTCTGTTCCTGCTTCGCCAGATCGATCTTGTCCTCGGCGAACTGCGGCCGCATCAGGATGTCCGCCAGCAGCGACAGACCCAGATCGACATCCTCGGTCAGGCAGCTCAGGTACGCGCCGCCGGTCGCACCGCCGGCCCAGGTCTCGACCTCGAGACCGCGGGATTCGACCAGTGCGTCGATGTCGTCGCCGGTGCGTTCGCCGGCACCGCGGGTTCGAAGCACGCCGCCGGTCATGGTGGCCAGGCCGAGCTTGTCGGCGGGGTCGTAGATCGAGCCGACCATGATCTGCGCCGACAGTTCCACCATTGGCAGGAAATGATCCTCGGCAAGGTACAGGACCATGCCGTTGGGCAGTTCGACCCGCTCGTAGTCGGGCATCTCGAAGGTGTTCAACTCGGGGATCTTGATCTTCTCCCACGGTTCCTTGGCTCCGGCCAGTCCGGCCGCGAGCGTCACGACCATGACAGCCGCGAGCAGAACCAGCATCTTGCGCGTCGTCTTCATCACACGTCCTTTCGAAGCGCGCCCGCGGCGGCTAGGCTGCCTGTTTTTCGCTCATGGCGACGGAGCGGTTGTTCTCGGTGAAGATCTCGCCGGCCACGCGCTGGATGTCCTCCAGGGTGACGGCTTCCATCCGCTCGACCTCGGTGAAGATGTTGCGCCAGTCCCCGGTCATGGCCTGCGTCATGGCCAGCTGGCCGGCCATGCCGTTGTTGCCCTCGAGGCCACGCAGGAAATTCGCGCGCGAGCGCTGCTTCACGCCGGCCAGTTCCTCGGCCGTGACGCCGTCAGCGACCAGACGGTCGATCTCGGCCTGGGCGATCTGCTCCAGTTCGGTCGCGGTGACGTCCTTGGCCGGAACGCCAAGGACGGCCAGCAGCGTCTGGTAGCGAACGCCGGGATAGCCGGCGAAGCTGGCGCACTGCACGGCCTTCTGCTGGTTCTTGACCGCTTCGGTGTAGAGGCGGCTGGTGCGACCCTGGCCGAGGATGTCGGCGATGGCCTGGTACACGGGCCAGTCCGGATCGTTGATGCCCTCGATCTTGAAGCCCATCAGGAGCAGCGGCTGCGCGTCCTGCTTGATCACCAGGCGCTTCTCGCCCAGCTGCACCGGCTCCAGCGTCTCCACGAGCTGCGGGGTGCCGCCCTTGACGCCCGAGAAGTACTTCTCGGCCAGCTTCTTGACCTGCGCGACATCCACGTCGCCGACCACGGCGATGGTGATGTTGGGACCGATGTAGTGCGTGTCGTAGTAGTTACGGACATCGGCGCGGTCGATGGTGACGAGGTCGGACATGTAGCCGATCGTCGAGTGGTGGTAGCCGTTGGCCTCGAAGGCCAGGTTCTGGAACTCTTCCATGAAGAGCTTGCCCATGGGACTGTTGTCGATCCGCATGCGGCGTTCCTCGGTGACCGGGCCGTCCTTCTCGGTGTAGAGCTCGCGCAGCACCAGATCGGACATGCGGCTGCCCTCGAGATAGGCCCACAGCTCCAGACGGTTGCTGGGCATGCTGTAGAAGTACTGCGTGAAGTCGGTCCAGGTCGATGCGTTCAGGCCGACCCCGCCGTTCTGTTCGACGATCTCGCCGTACTTGTTGCTCTCGACGAACTCGCGCGCGGCGTCCTTGGCCGCGGTGAAGGCGGCCTCCAGTTCGACGATCTTCTCGGGGTCGGCGTTGACGCCCTTGTTCCGCTCGATCTTCAGAGCTGCGAAGGCCGCATCCTCGGCCGCCATGGCCTTGCGCTCGTTCTTGATGTCGGTCGTGCCGATCTCGCTGGTGCCCTTGAAGGCCATGTGCTCGAGCAGGTGGGAAATGCCGGTGATCCCGCGCACTTCCTGGGCGCTGCCGATGCGCACGACGGTCCGGAACGAGAACACGGGCACCGAATGGTCCTCCAGCACGAGGAACCGCAGTCCGTTGTCCATCGTGAATTCCTGGATCTGGTCCTCCAGGTCGATGTAGGTCTGTGCCGAGACGGACAACGTCCCCAGCAACAGAAGCACGACCACCAGGGCCGCTCGTCGGGGAGAAATCAACATGGGCGTGAAGCCTCCGGGGTTGGGTTCCCGCCGGGGCGGAGAACCGTGACGTGGCATGACCGACCGGCCCGGATGAAGACCGACCGTGATCCACGTGGAAACAAAATCGAAACGTTACGCTATACTCGTCGGTCGACGCTGTCAAAGCCTCCCGAAATCCGGACTCTTACTCAAGCAGGGGCTTTTCGGATCGCAGAAGCGGTAAGGTCGGTCGACAGCCTGCCGGATTCCGACCCGCGGTCCGGCGACAACCTGCTGCGAAGCGGGACCGGCGGCGATCCATACGCAACGGACCACCGAATTGTTCGCGTCGTTTTTCGCCGACCGCGCCAGCGGCAACCCGTTCCATTGTCGATCCACGCCGAACGCCCGGCAGAGGCGGCCCGGCCCCGCGCAAAGGCGGTCGGCAGCTCCCGGACCGCGGCGCGCCTGCATGAGGGCCGACCCCGTCAGCGGCTCCACGGCGCGCAGCAGCACCGCCCCGGCGCGTCCTGGAGGTTCGGTGACGGCGTTGAGACAGCAGTGCATGCCGTAGATCAGGTAGACGTACGCCACGCCGGAAGGGCCGTACATGATGGCGCTGCGCGGCGTCGGGCCGCGGCCGGCGTGGCTGGCGGGGTCG
>CAZJMO010000172.1:0-7481 GCA_964547085.1 uncultured Fibrobacteraceae bacterium
CATCGAAACTGTCTTATTTTAGATCCTGCAATAGGCTGCGCCGGTGCACGCCACCGTACAGAAAATGCAAGGCGAAGCGCACGTCCGGACGAAACGAACCTGCAGGAGGCGACATGAAGAGGAATTCGTTGTTACTGCTGGGACTGCTGGCCGGCGCGACGATGTACACGGGGGGCCTGAACAGCGTGCCCCCCTACGACTACGGCAACATCAAGAAGTGGGATGTGCCGTCGAGAACCGAGTCCTACACCCTGACCAGCAGCGGTTCCGTGGCGATCGGACGGACGAACGCCTTGGCCGTGACACCGGACGGGACCGCCTTCGCCTCGGGACACGGGAGCGTCCGATGCCCCGCCGAAGGCCCCTGCGTTGATTTCGCAATCGGATTCGACGTATGGAACGCCGATTCGTCTTCGAGAAGAGAGCCGACTCGCCGGCCCCGGAGATCGCTCGCTATCGACCACTCCGGGAAGTGATCCGGGGTGAGTTGTTGTTGGATGGGGGGTAGAGACATGCCCACTACTCCCCGTCACCTTCTTTCTCGATTCTGTAGAGATAGACATTGATCGAACTCTGATCATAGAGAGTGCCGTGGTCGGAGCAGGACCAGTTGCCCGTCGTGTAGCGGTACGGCGGGGTGTCCTCGTCCCTGGCGCGGGGCGAGAACACACGGGTCAGATGCGCGCAGGTCTCGGTGCCGCCGATTCGGAAACGGAGCGAGGAATCGCTCCATTCGGAGAGAGGGAAGCCGCCGGTGCCGGCCAGCCTGTTGGTGATCCATGTGCCGCCGATCGACGTGTAGTGCTCCGCGCCGGACCAGTTGCCCAGCTCGTAGGTTTCCGGATTCACGACGATGCTCAGGGTGTCGTTGGGCGTGACGCACCGCAGCGCGCCATTGGACCAGCTCACGTCGGCGTGGATATAGATCTGGTCATTGAACATGACCGAGGGCAGGTCATTCCACCAGTTGTCGGATTTCACTGTGATGCGGGCATCGGTGATCGTCGTCACATCGAGCGACGGGGGCAGCTTCGCCAGTTCCACATCCAGCGTGATCTCCCGCGTATCGGTGTAGGGCGCCATCGCGTTGCCGTTGACCACGAGGACGACGATGTCGCGGTTGGCATCCTTGACCGCCTGCAGATCGTCGATTTGCAGCTCGCCGTAGGCCGGCCCCGCCAGGCGCTGGAGCGGGCCGCCGCCGTAGGACCAGGCGATCAGGCTGCCGATGCCGCCGTCGCCGGACAGGGTGAAGGTCAAGGACTCGTTCGGATCCCAGGTGTCCTTCTCCAAGTCGATGCGGAACATGGCGCCCGACAGATCCATCATGGTCTTCGTGAAGGTCTTGAGCCTGTCGTCCTCGTCCTCGATTTCGAAGCGCTGGCTGCCGCCCACCAGACTGGTGACCGCCTCCGCAGCCGGCATGTCGTCGTAGACGCGGTTCTCGGTGCTGGCGATGAGGAAATCCTGCCACCAGATGGGCACTCCTTCGTGGGAGGCGACCGCATCGACCATGCAGGCGGCCGTGCTCTTGTTCTCGGTCACGCCCTCGAAGAACTCGGGCACGATGGACTGGCCGTAGGTGTCGACGAGGTGCTTGACGGCGCTGCTCATGCCGTAGCCGTGTATCTGGGTGCCGCTCTCGTCGGTGCTGGCGAGACCGTAGTAGGGCTCGATCTCGTTGCCGCCGCGGATGGTCGAGACGAAATCCTCGTCGTCCGAGAAGAGGCCCTCGGACCAGACCGAACACGCCTCTTCCAGCCACCGGTACTTGCCGGCCGTGAGGCTCAACGCGGGGTACTGCCAGGACTGGACGAGGTGGAAGAACTCGTGGCCGATGGTACGCTGCATTTCCTCGGTTTCGACCAGCTTCAGCGAGTTGAGTTCGAGCCACCCGGCGTTGTAGCCGTTCGGCAGGGCGGTACAAAGGCCGAAGAGGGTGGGATCCAATTCCTTGATCGACACGTAGATCGGCCACTGCGTGCGTTTGGCGTAGGAAAATCCAATTTGCCCCGGGCCCAGCATGGCGTAGGCGTTCTCGAGCATACCGCCGACCTCGCCGGCCTGCCCGCCGTTCACCCCGGACGGATAGGCCACGAGGAAATGCTCGTGCTCGGAGATGTAGGTGTCGTAGCCGATGAGATAGAGGAAGAACGCCGACAGGGAGAGGAGACCGTCCTTGCCCTCCGCCGCGGTGGGATCGATCTGGAAGGTCACGACGGAGTCGCCGACGGCCGTCGCCGGAAGCACGCGATACGCCATCCGCTCCTCGCCCGTGCTCGTCGCCACGGCCGGGATCCCGTAGCCGACCATCGGATCGTCACCCACCGGCGCGGACGGTTTCAGGCGCACGGTCAGGGGCGCGGTGAAATCACCCGGGATGCCGTCGATGCGGTAGGTGACGGGATCGCTGTCGACACCGAAGGGATGATCGTCGTTCGAGGCCTGGACGGTCAGCGTCGCCTCGGAGGAGAAGGCGCCCGCCGGCACGATCACCGAGACGGTCCCGTCACTGACCGTTCCGCCCGCCGCATCCACCGGAGCTTCGGCTACGACATTGTACGTGGGCTCCGGATCGACCGGGGGATTCGTGCCGGAATCGCCGCTGCAGGATCCGATCAACGGCAGCAGGGAAAGAACGAGAATCGCGCAGCGCATGGAGGCTCCTCGGGTTGTGCCCTGGATGGAGTCATGGAAATCCACAGCGATTCTAGCAGGAATAGACCCAAAAAATACAGCGGACGTTACAGCTCCTCGAACGCCCCGATGTCCCGGTTCTTTCGCACGTTGTCCCAGTCGAACACGCGGCCGTTCATCGCCACGTACACACCGACGGGCAGGCTCTGCGCGAACGCCAGCGCCGCGCCAAGGTTGAACAGGCCGTCGCTCGACCCGAACGCGAACGGGATCATGGCGCCCGTCAGCACGATCGTCTTGCCGGCGATGGCTGCCTCGCCGAGCGTGCGGGCGGTGACCTCCATGGTGTCGGTGCCGTGGGTGACGACGATGCGGTTCTGCTCGCACTTGCGGCACTGGTTGAGGATGACCGCGCGGTCCTCGTCGTCCATCTCCAGGCTGTCGACCATCATGAGCGTGCGCACCTCGACCGGCACCCGCGAACGGCCCAGCGCGAGCATGTCGCGCATGTGCGTGTCCTTGAAGAAGAGGTTGCCGGTGCGCTCGTCGTATTCCTTGTCGAAGGTGCCGCCGGTCACGATCAGTCGCACGGTCTCGTTCATGGGTCCTGGTCTCCGCGCTGGGGTTCGCTGGGGGGCGGGCCCGGCCCGCGCTTGCAGGCCAAAGAATAGACCGACCCCGGCGTCGGCACAAATCCAGCGGCGAAATCCTGCAACGGAGGTATCGTTTAGGACAAGCCCTGGAGGTGCACCATGCCCAGATCGCCGATCTTGACAGCCGTGGACTGGCCCACCGCGTTCGCCGCCGGACATCGTTACGAGGATTGGCTCGACCTCGCCGAAAGCGAGGATCAGCGCGGCGCACTCAACGCCGGCCTGGCCCAGCAGATCCTCGAACCCCAAGAAGAGGCGCTGCTGGCCAACCTGCCGCGCAAGGTCCACGTGCTCGCCTTCGCCGAGGGTTGGTGCGACGATGTCGTGCGTCACGTGCCCGTGCTGCAGGCCATGGCCGACGTGAGCGAGTGCCTGCTCGTGCGTTACGTCTCGCGCGAGGAACAGCCCGACATCTTCGCCCGCTACCTCACCAACGGCGGCGAGGCCGTGCCCAAGTTCGTGTTCCTCAACGACGCGTTCGTCGAGTGCGGCAACTGGGGCCCCATGCCCGAGAACTGCTGCGCGATCATCGCCCGCGGCAAGGCGTGCGGCGACATTCCGGCGGCGCGCAGGCTCGTCGCGGCGCGCTATGCCGCCGACCCGGAAAGGCGCACGGTCGTGCGGGAGTTGATGCGTCAGGTGCAGACGGCCGCCGCGGCGACGCCCTAGACGTCGAGATCCCGCTCGCGTTCGCCGTAGCCGCCGGGGTTGGCGCGGCTGCCGGCCGAGGTCTGCGACCCGGACGGGTGTCGCCAAGCAGACCCCGTCATCACCCGGTCATCACGACCACGGGGCGCCGCTCGTCCGTCGCCTTCGCCCACCAGCCCAGTCGGCAGCCGCCGCCCATCGTCGACCGCGACATCCGCACCGTCTCGTCCGCCGTCGCCGCCTCCAACGCCGCCTCGAACCCCGCCAGGAACGACCCCGCCGCGGCCAGCGCCCCGACGACCTCGGCGACGCGCGCGGGCGTCACCAGCCGCGGGCGATGCTCGAGCAGCACGCTGACGACCTCTTCGCTGTCGCCGGCGGTGTCGGAAACGGGGTTGTCGCCGACGGCCAGACAATGCGCAGGATCCACGCCCAGTTGCGCCGCGATCGCGCCGAACGGCTTGCCGCCCCCCGGCAGCCCGGCGTGGACGGCGGTGAAGTGCTGCCGCAGACCCAGTTCCACGAGCCATGCGTGCGCGCCTCCGGGCGCGTCGCCGGTGGTCAGGTGGAGGTCGTGATCGGCGGCGAGGTCGGCCAGCACGGGTTCGGCGCCGGGCCAGACACCCCAGCGGCCGGTGACGGGGTCGCGCACGTCGAGGGTGCCGGCGAGGTCGATGAAGAGGAGTGGACGCGGCATGGTGCTGGATTTCCTTGGTGCGGGTTGCGGGCGCTGGTGCTGTCATGGTAAGAGAACAACGGCACATCTCAAAACCGGGAAGGAGCGAACCATGCCCAGGATCACGTGGCTGAGCCACTCCGTCATCCAGATCGACACGCAGGGAACGACGCTGCTCGTCGATCCGTTCCTGACCGGCAACGAGTTGGCGCCCATGGGACCGGACGATGTCGAACCCGACGTCATCCTGGTCAGCCACGGCCACTCCGACCACGTCGGCGACACCGTGCCGATCGCCAAGCGCACCGGCGCCATGGTGATCAGCAACTACGAGATCGCCGGCTGGCTGCAGCAGCAGGGCCTCGAGAACGTGCACGCCATGCACATCGGCGGCGGCTTCGACTTCCCGTGGGGCCGCGTCAAGCTCACCAACGCCCTGCACGGCAGCGTCCTGCCCGACGGCACCTACGGCGGCAACCCCTGCGGCTTCCTCTTCACCGTCGAGGGCAAGAACGTCTACCACGCCTGCGACACCGGGCTGTTCTACGACATGACCCTCATCGGCGAGGAAGGCGTGGACCTGGCCATCCTGCCCATCGGCGACAACTTCACCATGGGACCGGACGACGCGCTCCGGGCGGTGAAACTGCTGAACCCCGCCCGCGTCCTGCCCATCCATTACGACACCTTCGACATCATCAGGCAGGATCCCGTGAGCTGGAAGGAACGCGTGGAGGCCGAGACCGACGCCGAGGTGGTCGTGCTGAAGCCCGGCGGGAGCCTGGAGATCTAACGCGCGGGCGAAAGCACGCCTGTGGCGGTGATCTCGAAACGGCTCTCGCGCTCGTCCCACAGTCCGCCCGGGTCGGTGGCCCGGAACGTGATGGTCACGCTGCCGGTCCAGCCGGAGTCCGGCGGCGACACGGTCGCGACGCGGGCCGCGTCGATGGTCACCAGCAGCGGCCCGTTGCCCGCGTACGTCCAATCCAGTTCCGCGTCCGCGTGATCGACGTCCGAGACGAAGTTGTCCAGCATGATCGGCAGGAACTGGCCGCCCGGCGGCGCCGACTGGTTGGGCAGCGGCGTCATCACCGGCGCGTCGTTGACCGAGGCGACCGTGAAGACGACCGCGGTCGAGGCCGCGAGGCCCTCGGGGTCGGACACCCGCAGCGCCAACGTTTCGGCTCCGTACCAGTCGGGGCCCGGCGGCGTCACGTGGAGCCGATGGCCGGCGTCGATGAACACGGCCAGCGCCGTGGCGCCGGAGACCGACCATTCCAGAACCGCGTCGGGATGATCGACGTCGCGGACCAGCGGGTCGAGCGATATCGGCTCGAAGGAGCCGCCCTCGAGAACGGTCTGGTCGGGAATGGGCTCGAGGATGGGCGGATCGTTGACCGAGCGCACCCGGAAGGCGGCGGCGTCCTCGTCCCAGGCGCCGCCCGGATCGGTGGCGCGGAACACCAGGATCTCCACGCCCGACCAGTCGGGATCCGGCGCGGCGATCGTCGCCACCGAACCACCGCCGGCCAGAACCACGACCAGGTCGTCCGCGCCGGTCACGCTCCAGTCGATCGCGGCGTCCGGATGGTCAGGGTCGGTCACCCACCCGTCCAGGGCGATGCTCGTGAAGGCGCCGCCCTCGTCGACGGTCTGATCGGGGATGTCGCCGACCGTCGGCGGATCGTTGGCCGCGACTATCGTGATCGCCACCGCCGCCGCTGCAGACGCGTCGGTCCCGTCATGGACGTGGTAGACGAAGGAATCCTCCACCTGCTCGCCGCCGTCGTGGATGTAGCTGAACGACCCGTCCGCCGCGAACGAGAAGGCTGCGGCGTGGCGCGGTCCGGCGTCGAGGACGGCCGTCAGCGGATCATCCTCCGCGTCGGCGTCGTTGGCCGCGACGTTGCCCACCACGCGCCCGCCCTCGTCGACGGTGAAGGCGTCCGGCACGGCGAGCGGCGGGTCGTTGACGGCCCCGATGGTCACCGTCACCAGGCCGGTGTCCACCTCGGCGCTCGCGTCGGCGATGACGTAGCGGAAACTGTCGACACGCGCCTCGGCGCCGTCGTGCGCGTAGACGAAACCGCCGTCCGCGTGCAGCGTCAACGCGCCGTACCGCGGCCCGGTGACCGGCTCGACATCCAGCGCGATCGGTTCGCCCTCGCGGTCGCCGTCGTTGCCCAGGATGCCCGGCGCCGTCACCGTCAGGGTCTCGCCCTCGGTGCAGAGATAGGCGTCGTCCGCGGCCTCGGGCGGACCGTTGACCACGACGAAAGCCACGGTCGCGCGGTTGTCCTGCGGTTCGGAATCGGCCGGATCGACCGTGACGACGGACGCCTCGTTGGACACCACCTGTCCCAGCGTCCCGCTGCCCAGGATCACCGACAGCGCCAGCGTCGCGCTCGAGTCCGGGGCGAGCGTGCCCACCGTCCAGCGCCCGGTCTCCGGATCGAACACGCCGCGGTCGGCCTCGATCGTCGTGAGCGTCACCTGCTCCGGCAACGAGTCCATCACGACCACGCCGTCGGCATCCCAGTCGCCGTTGTTCCGCACGTCGATGACGTAACGGACCATCGCCCCCTCGTGCGCGAAACCGCCCGCCTCCAGCTCGATCGAATTCGCGACCGCGAGGTCGGGATTGCCGCCGGGCGCCTGGACGTCCCAGTCGTTGTCCTTGCGGTCGCAACCCCAGATCGAAAAGCTCAGCCCCACCGCCAAGAGCCCTGCGCGCAACGTGCGGTTTCCGGGTTTCGTGGCCATGGCGAGTCTCCTGTCTACCGCACCGCGACACCCAGCGCCACCGACGGCGCCAGGCCGTGCCAGTGGTCACGTTCGTGTCCGTCGGCGACGTAGTACATCACCTC
>CAZJMO010000173.1:0-274 GCA_964547085.1 uncultured Fibrobacteraceae bacterium
ATCCCGCCGGCGTCCTGGGCGACAGCAAGCTCTACACCGACGGCTGGAGCGACAGTTCCTGGGACGGAGTCTGGGAAGCGGCGACCAGCATCGACGAACTGGGCTGGGTCGCCGAGGTGCGCATCCCGTTCTCGCAGCTCAAGTTTCCCGCGACCGCGGACCAGGTGTGGGGCATGAACCTCTCCCGCCGCACCCTCCGCTTCAACGAGCGCACCGACCTCTTCCACAATCCCCGCGGCGAATCCGGCTACGGCAAGCGCTTCCCGGATCTCGT
>CAZJMO010000173.1:336-7465 GCA_964547085.1 uncultured Fibrobacteraceae bacterium
GATCCTTTCGCCAGCGATCCCGACGGATCCGGCAACGCCGGCGTCGACATCAAGACCGCGCTCTCCAACAATCTCACCTTGAACGCCTCGGTGAATCCGGACTTCGGCCAGGTGGAAGTGGACCCGGCCGTGGTGAACCTGGGCGACTACGAGACCTACTACCAGGAGCGCCGCCCGTTCTTCGTGGAGGACGCCAACACGTTCCAGTTCGGCCAGGAGGGCCTGAGCAGCAACTGGAGTTTCAACTGGATGGAGCCGCGGCTCTTCTACAGCCGCCGCGTGGGTCGGGCGCCCCAGCTCGGGATCGACGGCGACTACGACTATCTGGACCGCCCGCGAGAAGGCCTACCTGGAACTGGACGGCGACCGCACCGAGCAGGTGGACGAGCCGTTGACCGTCTACAACGTGGCGCGGGCCAAGTACACCACGCCCGACGGCAAACGCGGCCTGGGCGTCATGATGACCGGGACCGTGCGCGATCTGGACGACCCGGTGAGCCAGATCGACCTCGACAAGCGCTCCTTCACCGCCGGCTTCGACGGTTTCACCAACCTGGATGACGACGGCGTCTGGGCGCTGAAGGGGTACGTCTCCGGCAGCCATATCTCCGGCAGCAAGGAGGCCATCGCGGACCTGCAGCGCTCCTCATGCCGCTATTACCAGCGGCCCGACGCCGACCACCTGGACTACGACCCCAATGCCACCGACCTGAAGGGCTGGATCGGCCGCGTGGCCGTGAACAAGCAGTCGGGCAACTGGCGCTTCAACTCGGCGCTGGGCTACATCTCACCCGGCTACGAGGTGAACGATGTCGGTTTCCAGAGCAGCGCCGACAACATCAACTCGCACGTGGTCGGCGGCTATTCCTGGCAGGAGCCCCACGGGATCTTCCGGAACCAGAGCGTGTACCTCGCCAGCTACAAGACCTGGGATACGGGCGGGACGCCTTCCCAGTACGGCGCCGGCGTCTGGTACTGGAACCAGCTCAAGAACTACTGGAGCGTCGACGGCAACGTCTTCTTCAATCCCGAACGCAACGACCTGCGAAAAACGCGCGGCGGCCCTGTCATGCGAGATCCCAGCCACCGCGAGTGGAATGCCTCGATCTCCTCGGACTGGCGCAAGAAATGGGTCGTGAGCGTCGGCGGCGGCAGCGGCTACGACGACTGTGGTTCGTCCTCGGCCTCCGGGCACCTCTCCCTGGCGCTGCACCCGATGTCGTCCCTCGGCCTGGAGATCACCCCGAGCTATTCCTGGTCCCAGGACGAGGCCCAGTACTACGACGAGATCGACGACCCGGCCATGACCGACACCTACGGCCACCGCTATCTCTTCGCCGACCTCGAGTATCGCCAGTTCTCGCTGGAGACGCGCATCGACTGGACCTTCACGCCCAACCTCACGCTCCAGGCCTACGTCCAGCCGCTCTTCGCCGTGGGCCGCTACACCGACCACAAGGAACTGGCCAGCCCGGGCACCTACGCGTTCAACCGCTACGGACAGGACAACGGCTCGAGCATCGTCTACGACACGGTCGGCGACCCGGACGATCCGTACCTGGTGACGCCCGACGGCGGCAGCCCGGACAACACCTTCCGGCTGCCCGACCGGGACTTCAACTTCAAGTCCCTCAAGGTGAACATGGTGCTGCGCTGGGAGTACGCCGCGGGCAGCACCGTCTACCTGGTGTGGACCCAGGATCGGTCGGACGACCAGCGTCCGGGCCAATTCGACCTGAGTCGCGACACGCGGTCGCTGCTGGACGCCCAGGGCGAGCACATCCTGATGGTGAAGGTGTCGCAGTACTTCTCGCTGTAGGCCGCAACGCGGCGGCGCAGACCCGGTTCCCGCGCCGCCGCACATTTTTTCCTTCAACCTCGAATTGGAGTGCAACCGACCGTGGATTGTTGCGTATTATCTATTGACCGACGGTCGGTCAACGTTTAGATTCGAGACGTCGAGCCCCGGAAACGGGTGCGGAACCGGTGATGAACCAGGGAATGTGGAGGATGACGAAATGAACGACCTGCAATCGATCCGAAAGACCCCAGGACGGAAACGATCGATGCGAACGGCCGGTCTGCTCCTGGCGCTGGCGCTCGTGGCGGCGACCCTCGCGCAGCCGGCGGACGCCGACGAGACCTGGGACTTCTCCCTGGGCGCCGGCACGTTCCTGGACAGCGCCTATCCCGGCTCCCCGGACCATTACGTGGCCCCGGTGGTCTCCTTCAGGGCGGCCTACACCCGCGGCAAGCTGACCGGTTTCTTTGCCGCGCGGGAAGGCCTTGGCGTCAACTATCTGAACCCCGCGACCGGCGTACTCGGCAGCGTCGTCGTGGGTCAGGGCGACCGGCGCCACCGGGAGTCGTATTCGCTGGTCGGCTTCGACATCCGGCACAGCGACCGGACCAGGCAACTGCTGGAGGGGTCGGACAACCTGTCGACGCCGTTGCAGGCGAACGTCACGCTGGGCAAGGTCACCCGGGTGGGCGTGGTCGGACTGTCGCTCGCCTACAGCCCGACCACCGTCGAATCCCCCGAGGCGGGCAGCGACAAGGCGACCCGGAGCGGCTTCCTGTACGGGCTCGACTACTATATCGGACTTCCCGTCACGGGCCGTCTGGCGCTTGCGGGCATGCTGGCGGTGAAAGCGATGAACGGGTCCTACGCCGACGCCTGGTACTCCGCCGGTGGTTCGACGGCGGCCATGCCCGTGTTCGCCGCCGGCGCCGGCTGGAAATCCGCTCAGCTGGCGGTCCAGCTGGACTACGTGATCTCGGAGACCGTGTCGCTGTCCCTCATCGCCGCCACGACGCGGTTCCTGGGAGACGCGGCCCGAAGTCCTTACACCGTGAAGAACCACCAGCAGACGGCCCTCATGCAGGCCGTCTACGATTTTTGACCGCGACGGCAGGACGCTGTCGAGAGAGATCGAAGGGATCCGGACATGTGCGCAAAGAAGACCTCGCGAACCGTCAAGAAGCCCGAGGTGCGGCGGCAGGAGATCGTGGCCGCGGCGACGGAACTTTTCATGTCGCAGGGCTACGAGAAGACCTCGACCAACGACGTGATGAAGGCGCTCGACATCGCCAAGGGGACGATCTACCACTACTTCGAATCCAAGGAGAAGATCCTGGACGCGGTGGTCGATCATCTGGCTGACGGTTACGTCCAGCGCCGGCAGGAAGAACTCGACGCGTGCGCGGGGAACGCCCTCGACAAGATCCGCATCCTGTTTCCGGGCGACGACGGAGAGAAGAGGGAAGAGGACAGCGTCGAGCACCTCCATTCCCTGGACAACGTCCGGCTCCATGCCCGGCTCATCGCCGTTCTGGTCGAGCGCCTCGCGCCGGTGTTCGGCGGCCTGATCCGGCAGGGCTGCGCGGAGGGATTGTTCACGGCCGAGCACCCGGATGAAATCGCCGAGTTGCTGCTCGCGGGCGTCCAGTTCCTGACGGACCGGGGGATGTACCCCTGGGACGACGCCGTGGTCGCCCGTCGCACGGGCGCCCTTCCCTCGATCATCGAATCCATGCTGGAAGCCGAACCGGGCTCCTTCGGCTGGCTGTCGGGATCGAGTCCCGAGGCAGAAGGAGAATCCCAATGAATACGACCGTGAAGAACATCATGAAAAGTCCCTGGACCTATTTCCTGGCCACGTTCCTGTGGACCTGGGGATTGTGCGCGATCCTCGTCTTCGGCGACCTGAGCGACAAGCCGCAGCTGTTCATGGGGCTGTTCGTGGCTGCCATGATCGGGCCGGGCGTCACCGGCGTCCTGTTCACCTATTTAACCAAGGATCCGGAGCAACGGCGGGACTTCTGGCGGCGGGCCGTGGATGTCCGGCGTCTTTCCCCGCTCTGGCTGGCGATCGTCGTTCTGCTGCCGTTCGTTCTGCAGCTGCTGTCCGGTCTCCTCGACGGTGTCGGTGGCGGAGCCGGTCTGCGCTGGGGCGATTCCGCCGCCGATTTCGTGGCGAACCCCGGCGCGCAACTCCTGACGCTGTGCGTGATCAGCCTGGTGCCGTTCTGCGAGGAACTGGGATGGCGCGGGTATGCGCAGGACCGACTCCAGGACCGGCACTCCGCCCTGGTAGCCAGCCTGATCCTGGGCGTGGTCTGGTCGCTGTGGCACCTGCCGGCGTTCTTCATTCCCGGCAGCTACCACGCGGAACTGGGCTTCGGCTCCCTGGAATGCTGGTTGTTTTTCGCCGGCGTGGTGGCCCTGAGCATGGTGCTCTCCTGGATCTACATCAACACGCGCCGCAGCATCCTGGTGATGGTGATCTTTCACGCCGTGGTCAATCTGTCGGGCGAGCTGATCGGGCTGTCGGAGACCGGCGAGACGTTCTTCACCCTCGCCTGGTTCGCCGCCGCAACGACCATCGCCGTGGTCTGGGGCCGGACCATGCGCGTCGGGCGTCCGGCGCGCGCGGTGTCCCTCGGTCTGCTCTGCCTCGCGATGGTCACGGTGAGCGTCGCCTCGGCCCTCGCGAATCCTCCGGAACTGCAGGCGCGATTCCAGGCCGAGGTCGAGACGCTGGGCGCGCAGTACGAGCTGCCGGGCGTGACGGCCGCCTACATCCTGCCCGACGGCAGTGTCGGGACGGCCGCCGCCGGTCTGGCCGACATCGAGGCGGAGACGCCCATGTCGCCCGAATCCCGCATGCTCGCCGGAAGCGTGGGCAAGACGTTCGTCGGTGCGGTCGCTGCGGTCCTGGCGCAGGACGGCGTGCTGGACCTCGACGACCCCGTGGCGTCATGGCTCGGCGATCGGCCGTGGTTCGAGCGGCTGCCCAACCACGACACAATCACGCTGCGTCACCTGCTGCTCCACACGTCCGGCCTTCCGGATCATGTCGACAGCGAGGATTTCCATCGCGCGTGGCGTCTTCGTCGCGACGGCGACGACGCGCCGTTCGAACCGGAAGACCTGATCGCCTTCGTGCTGGACCGCCCGGCCCTGTTCGCTGTCGGTGAGGGCTGGAGCTACACCGACACCGGCTATCTCCTGGCCGGCCTGGTCATCGAGGCGGCCACCGGGCGCAGCTACTACGACACGGTGACCCAGCGATTTCTCAAGCCGTTGCAGTTGACGCTCACCGCGCCGTCGGACCGCTGCGAACTGCCGGGCCTGGCCGCCGGTTATCTGTCGCCCGACAACGCCCTCGGCCTGCCCGTCAAAACGACCGTGAGCCCCGGCGTCATGGCCTGGAATCCGCGCCTCGAATGGACCGGCGGCGGTCTGGTCAGCAATCCGCGGGACCTGGTGTCGTGGGCGAAGGCGCTGTTCGAGGGCCGCGCGATGTCGGCGCCGTACCTGGCGACGCTCCTGCAATCGACGCCTGTCGGCACCGATCCGAACACGCGCTACGGCCTGGGCGTGGGCATCCACGAGGACGGTCCGCTGGGACCGACCTGGGGCCACGGCGGCTGGATTCCCGGCTACTGCTCGAGCGTGCGCTACTACCCGCGCTTCGGCGTGGCGGTGGCCTTCCAGATCAACACCGACCGCGGGATCGTGGGCGGCTCCGTTCCGGTCGTCGAGGACATGGAACGCCGACTGGCGGAGATCGTGACGGCCGCCGTCGGCCTCGGTGACGGATCCCGGTGATGGAACGCGACCGCTCGCTCTCCGCGCGGTTCCTGATCATCTGGGCCGGGCAGCTCCTGTCCAGGATCGGCAGCGGGGTCAGCGCGTTCGCGCTCGGCGTCCACCTGTACCAGACCACGGGCAGCACGGCGGCCTACTCGCTGCTGCTGCTGGCCGCGTTCCTGCCGTCGGTCCTGCTGGCGCCCGTCGGCGGCGTCATCGCCGATCGCCGGAACCGGAAACTGATGATGGCAGTGGGCGACCTGGGCTCCGGCCTGGGGATCCTCGTCGTCATCGCGATGGTGCTGATGCACCCGGAGCGGCATTGGCCCATCTATCTCGGCGTCGCGGTGAGTTCCGTGTTCGCAGCGCTGCACTCGCCGGCCTTCAAGGCGGCGGTCACCGACCTGCTGGACGAGGCGGCGTACGCCCGGGCCGGGGGACTGATCCAGCTCGCCGAAGCGTCCCGCTACCTGCTGGCGCCGGTCCTGGCCGCGGTCCTGCTGGCGCGGTTCAGCCTGACGTTGGTCCTGGCCGTCGATGTGGCCACCTTCCTCGTGGCGGCGCTGACGGCGATCCTGGTCGAGAACCGCAGCGGGTCGCGGATCACCGCCGTCGAGTCCGGCGCCGGATTCCGGAACGACCTCGCCGAGGGCTTCCGTGCGCTCCTCGGCAACCGTGTCGTTGCAAACCTGCTGGTGGTCACGTCCGTGGTGACGTTCTTCACCGGCATGCTCCAGGCGCTCTTCGCCCCACTCATCCTGTCTTTCGCCGACGCCGGGACGCTGGGAACGGTGCAGTCGCTCGCCGCCTCGGGCATGCTGCTCAGCAGCCTGTTGATCGGCGTCGCGAGCAAGACAGGGGCGCAGGAGCGGGTCCTGTCGCGCTCGCTGTTCGCCGCGGGCCTGTTCTATCTGTTGATCGGGACCAGCACCAGTCCCGCGTTGATCACCGTGACGGCCTTCTGTTTCTTCGCGACGCTCCCGTTCGTCAATACCAGTCTGGAAGTGCTGTTCCGACAGAGCATCGACAACCGGCTGCAAGGGCGCGTGTGGTCTCTGGTTTCTCTTATCTCCCAGAGCGGGATGCTGGTGGCGTTCGGGGTGGCCGGCGTTCTGGCGGACCATCTGTTCAACCCGCTGTTGATCGAGGGCGGGGTTCTGGCCGGCAATGTCGGCAGCGTGATCGGCATTGGTGCGGCGCGTGGGAGTGGGCTGATGGTGGTGGTGGCGGGAGGTTTGCTGGCGGTGTTTTCGCTGTTGGGGGTGAAGCGGCGCGGGTATTTTGAGACGCACTTGCAAATTGGCGGTCGATTGGGATAGGGTGCGTTGTGGGGGATGTGAGATCTGACGGCGGACGTTGGTGCTCTGAGATTTCCTGCGGTTTGGGTTGAGATATTCCGGCGTTGTGGGGCGGTGTATTGGGGTGTTGGGGGCGGTGTATGTCAATGTTAGCGAACACTTGGTACCGATTTGACGGTGGTCTCCCGCGTGGAGCGCCTTGCTCGATAAGTCGTCCACGCGATAGGCCGCGGAT
>CAZJMO010000174.1:0-3762 GCA_964547085.1 uncultured Fibrobacteraceae bacterium
CATCTGCTCCCGCATCGACTCGACCGTGAGGTCGGCCATCGACTTGCCGAGCGAGGAATCGCGGGCGATGAACTCGATGTGTCCGGGACACGCCTTGCGCAGGGGCGTCAGGTCGCCGGCGGCGAGCGCGCGCGTATCCAGACCGGACCGCACGGTGCGTCGCCGCTTCAAGGGCGAGAGATCCTCGCCGCGCGGCGTGGTCGTGTGCAGCCGGACGTCGACGACGAGGGCCGCTGTCGTCTCGCCGGTCACCGTGGTCTCGACCTCGTATCCGAACGAGGCCGCGGCGCGGTCGACGTTCTCCAGGAACGTCCCCAGCGATACGACCGATTCGCGGCCGGCCGCGTCGATCCCGGGCAGGCGGCGCGCGGGATCGGCGGTGATCCGCCAGTGCCCGGCCGCCAGGACGAGGAGCGACCATGGCTGGGTGTTGTGCGAGCTGGGCGCCAGGCTGGCGTATTCCAGGATGGAGGCGCCGTTCGGGACCAGGGGCGGCAGATCACGGCCCGCAGTGATTTGCGAAAGATCTCCGCGGCGCACGCCGGCGCAGCCTTCGAGCGACCCGGTCAGCGCGACACCGGCCGCGACGCCGCCGGCGATCTGCAGGAAGCGTCGACGATCGATGGTGGGGGATGATGTCTGCATCGGTCTCTCCTTTGTGATGTCACCGCACGGTGACAATGGGCGTAAAAAAAAGGTCACGGCCGCAGGGGCGCGAGGAGCGAGGACAGGGCGCGGTCGATCCGGTCCCAGTCGCCGTCGTCGGTCAGGTCGATGCCCATGTAGACGTCGGCCGTCTTCGCGCGCAGCACGAGATAGGTGAGTCCGGCGTGGAGGATCGCGCCCATCGCCGGCAGATCGAGTTCGGGGTCGTCCTGTTCCGGTTTCGGCAGCAGGTCCATGATCTCCAGCCCCTGCAGTTCGCGGTGGCGCGCCAGTTCGTCGGTCAGATCGTTCCGCTCGTGCAGTTCCCAGCGCATGATCTCCTGGGTCACCGGACGTTGGCGAAGCTCCCGGAGATGTCCTTGCAGGAGCGCTTCGACCATCTCCGCGAGCGAATCGAAGGAGCCGGCGGGGCGTCCGAGCAGGTTGCCGATGCTCGGCCAGAAGCCGCTCTTGCGGGCATACTCCGCCAGCAATTCGCTGAGGCCGCCGAAGTAACGGTAGATCAGCACCTTGTCGACACCGGCCTCCCGCGCCAGAGCGTTGATGCCGACCCCGCGGAATCCCTGGCGCGCCAGGACGCGTCCGACGGCGTCGAGGATTTCCTGCCTGGTCTTTTCGCTGTCGCGGGTCATCGTCGCACCTCGTGTCGGTATGGTTGAATGGCGCGGCCATCGTAGTCACCGCTCGGTGACATGTCAAGAGGAAATTCCAGGGTGAATCGATCAGGCCAGCAATTCGGGGGGACACGCGCCCGGCAGCGGCTTGCCCGGGCCGTAGTGGCCGATCATTACTTGCGGCTTGGCCGTGCCGTGGAAGTCGCTGCCCTGGCTGTGGACCAGGCCCAGTTCGTCGGCGATCCGGCCGTAGGCGGCGATGCGCGCGTCGGTGGCCCCGGTGAAGTAGACCTCGATGCCCCACAGGCCGTGCGGGATCAGGCGGGCGGCCAGCGAGCGGACGCCTTCGTAGCCGAGGTGGAGCTGCGTCGGGTGGGCGAGCACCGGTTTGCCGCCGGCCGCGGTCACCAGCGCGGTGGCGTCCTCGGGGTCGAGGCGGAAGCGGTCGACGTATGCGGGGCGGCCCTTGGCCAGGAGGTCGTTGAACGCGGATTGGTAGTTCATCACGAGCCCCTTCGCGGCGAGCGCACGTGCCATGTGCGGTCGGGCGACCACATCGCCGCCGGCTTGTGCGGCGACCTCGTCCAGGGTGATGTCGTAGCCGAGCTCGTTCAGGCGGGCGATGATCTTGCGGTTGCGCAGGTCGCGTCCGCCGCGGATCTCCACCAGCGCTTCCTCGAGCGCGGGGTGGCCGTCGGGCACGTTCAGCCCCGCGAGATGGCAGTTGCCGTCCGTCCAGGGACACGACACCTCGACCCCGCAGATGGGCGTCAGGCCGGTCTTCTCGGCGTGGGCGCGGAAGCGGGCGTGGCCGGCGGTGGTGTCGTGATCGGTGAGCGCCAGGACGCCGACGCCGGAGAGGACCGCGTGGTCGACCAGTTCCTCGGGCGTGAACGAGCCGTCGGACTGGTTGCTGTGACTGTGGAGATCGACGAGCATGGGGATCCTTTCAGGCGTCCAGCAGGCGGGGCAGGGTGACCGCGGCGTCGCCGGGGATGAAGAGGTCGGCCCGCGCGGTGATCGCGCCGGGCTCCAGATTGAATTCGGCCACGAAGGCGCCGCGGGAACGCGCAAGGTCGACCAGGCCGGCGGCGGGGTAGACCGCGCCGGCGGTGCCGACGACGAGCAGGACGCGGCAGTCGGCGGCGGCCTCGGTGGCGGCTTCCAGCGCGCGCGGCGGGATGCCCTCGCCGAACCAGACGACGCCCGGCCGCAGGAGCGCGCCGCATTCGGGGCAGCGCGGGGGAATGGGCAGCGGGACGCGGCGGTCCTCGACCTCGTGCGGACAGGTGGTGCAGCGCAGCGTCCAGATGCTGCCGTGGAACTCGATCACCCCGCGGCTGCCGGCCTGCTGGTGGTAGCCGTCGACGTTCTGGGTGACGAGTGTGAGCTGCGTGCGTTCTCCGAGCTGCGCGACCGCCTGGTGCGCCGGGTTGGGCGCGCCGGCGGCGATCAGGCCGCGGCGCCAGTCGTACCAGCGCCAGACCAGTTCCGGGTCGCGGGCGAAGGCTTCCGGGGTGGCCAGGTCTTCCGGACGGTACCGCGACCACAGGCCGTCGCCGCCGCTGCGGAACGTGGGAATGCCGCTGGCCGCGGAGATGCCCGCGCCCGTGAGCACGGCGACCGGGGTGGCGGGACCGAGGCGGTCGCGCAGATCGGCGAGGTGGTCGCTGGTGGTGTCGTCCATTCCATTCCTCGCGTCGGAGTCCGGAGGCCGCTTGCGGCGGGGGCCCCGGTGAGTCATGATCGACCCGCGCCGTGATCATTGCAACCGGGAGCCTTCCTTGCCTCTGCGTCGTCTGCTCGTCGTTCTCGTCTGTCTGTGGCCGCTGGTGTCGGCCGCGGTTGCGCCGCCGGTGGTGTTCCGCGTGGAGGATCCGGCGGGCGTGGCGGTGGCCAGGCTGTGCGAACGGGTCTGGGCGGAGTACGGCGAGGCGCTCGCGGCGGATATCCTGCCGGCCGGTGCGGTCGCCGACACGGTCCACTGCCTGGTGCTGCCGACCGCGCGTTTCGAGTATTTCTTCGCCGACCGTCTGCCCGACTGGGGCGTTGGCGTGGCCTTGCCGCCGGGTCGTCTGGTCGCCGTCGACCACGAGCGCCTGCCGTTGGTGGGGCCGGGGCCGGAGACGGTCTTCCTGCACGAGATGACCCACGCCCTGCTCTTCCAGGCGGCGGGCGAGGCGCGCCTGCCCACGTGGCTGCACGAGGGCGCGGCCATGCGCGCGAGCGGCCAGTGGCGCGTCACCGACACGCTCGGCGTGATCCTGGACGGACATCTGCCGTCGCTGAACCGACTCGACGGAGCTTTCCCGCAGGGCGCCGCGGCCGCGCAGCGGGCCTATCGGACCAGCCTGCTGGCGGTCAACTGGCTCGAACGCGAGCACGGGCCGCAGGCGGTCCGCCGGATCGTGGCCGCGGCGCGCCGCGCGGGCGATTTCCGGCAGGTCGGTCGTTTTGCCCCAGGGAAAAGAGTTTCTGGTCA
>CAZJMO010000174.1:3772-7445 GCA_964547085.1 uncultured Fibrobacteraceae bacterium
CCGCGCGGGCGATTTCCGGCAGGGGTTCACCGACGCCACCGGCGAGACGCCCGACCGCTTCGCCTCGCGCTTCGCCGGCGCCATGCGGCTGCGCTACGGCTGGGTCTTGCTGCTGTTCCGCTGGCCGACGCTCTTCGTGGTGATGGCGCTGGTGCTCCTGATCGGCGGCGGCCGCAAACTGGTGCTCCGCCGTCGCGCCATGCTCGCCGACGAGGACGATCTCGACATCTGACCTGCGCGCGGCCCCATCCTGGCCTCACCTCTCCATCCGGCCATGCATTCCGCACGCTCGCGCCCGGGCAAGTTTTGCCGCGTGCCCGGTTCCGGGCGGTACGCCACTGTCCGTTAAAGAGGGTGAATATCGTAAGACATTTGTAGCTGCTTGCAGCCAAAGCACTTGCGTTTGGCCGAGCCCGCCGTCGGCGCTGGTCCTGTCCTTGCAGTAACCGCAACGAAGAACCGGCTCGAGATGTCCGGTTGCTGGAACGGGGACAAGGGGACAGGACGGAAATCGCATGCGCAAGATCGGATTCATGCTGCTGATGTCGATGCTTCTGCCGGTGATCGCGGCGGCGGACGACCTGCCGGTGCCGGTGGACTTCGGCTGGGCGCCGTGCCCGACCTCCGACGCCGACGGGGCCCCGTGCGCCGAGGCCGTGCGCTACGAGGTCTATCTCCAGAAAAGCGACGCCGAAGAAGAACTGCTGGCGACAGTCGACGACGATACGCACTACACGCTCGAGGCCGAGCGCGGTGTCGTGATGCGGATCCGGGTGGTGGGCTACGACAGCATCGGCCGGGCGTCCGAGCCGAGCGAATGGTCCGACCCCATCTACTTCGATGTCGAGCGTTCCGGCCCCGGCGCCGGGACCGCGCCGCCGGAAGCCGCCGCGTTGAATCCCAATTATCCCAACCCGTTCAACCCCGAGACCCATATCGCCTATGGCGTGCCCGAGGACATGACACCCGGTGTCCGCACGGCTCTGGAGGTCTACAACCTGCGCGGCGAGCGCGTGCGCACCTTCGATGTCGACACCTCGCCGGGCTGGCACGAAGTCGTCTGGAACGGGCGCGACGACCGCGATCGTCCGCAGGCCACCGGCACCTACATCACGCGTTACATGTGCGGTGATCGGGTCCAGGTCGGGAAGATGACCATGGTGAAATAGCCCGTCCCGTCAACCCCTGATTCGCGAACCCGGCTTTCGCATCGCGCCCCGAGACACTATCTTGGGGCGCGTTTCATTGATCTGCGTACAGCGCGACCGTTTCCACGCGAGGATGGCACATGCACGACGCCTCCGCTTCCAAGCCCACCAGCCTGATCAAACTCGGCAAGCTCGCCAACACCAAACAGTTCGACAAGCTCGAGGAGCACTGGCCGGATGCCGTGGCCAACCCCGAGCATCCCGTGGAAGACCTGATGTCGCTGTCGGGCCAGGTCTACCGTCTGGGTGAGCACGAGCGCGCCGACACCTTTGCCAGCGCCGTGATCGAGCAGGTTGAGACCCGCGATGGAACGCCCGACGCGCTGAACGCCGCCCGCGAAGCGATCCGCCAGATGCCCACCCAGGCGCCGACAGTGCTGGCGCACCTGCACCGTCTCTACCGCGCGGACTATCCCGACTTCGAGGCTCTCCCGGGGCTGATCTCGGTGCTCGAGGGTGTCTGCAAGGACGCCGCCGAGGCTTCCCGCAAGCTCGACCTCTACTGCGCCTTGCAGCCCGGCAGCTACCTGATCGACTACGACTTCGTGATGCCCGGCGTGATCGAGTCTGTGGACGCAGAGACCGGTCAGCTGGGCGCCCGTTTCGAGGATCGCCACACCGAGTACGGCCCCGCCACTGTCGAGAAGACCAATCCCCGTCCGTCGGACTTCTTCCCGGCGCTCGTGCTCTACGATCCCGAGAGCCTGATCAGGATGTCGGACGAGGATCCGTGCGCGTTCGTGAAGTTGGCGATCAAGGCCGACCTCGACGGTCTGCTGACCTACAAGAATCTCAAGAAACACGTCACGCGGCTGACGGGCGAAAAGGGCTGGATGACGTGGTGGAAGGGCGCGCGCGAGACGCTGCGCCACGACCCTATGCTCGCCATGGGCGCGGGCAGCCAACCCACCTTCCGCATCCGGCGGCTGGCCGACCATTACGAGGATCGGCTGCGTCGTCAGTTCGACCGTGAGAAGGATCCCCAGGAGAAGCTGAAGCTGGCCCTCGCCTACCTCGACGAGACCGCGCGCAAGGGCGCCAAGTTCGAGGCCGACCCGGACCTCCTCACGCACGAGGGCAACACCGCGGCCCAGCTCGCCGTCGCCGCGCTCAAGGCCGGCCATCCCGGGCTGGCGCTGTTGGGTCTGGCCGTGCATGCGCGCGTTGCGGCTCGCGGTGTCGAGGTCGCCCGCCCCAATCCCCGCGCGGCGCTGGCCGTGCTGGCGAAGATCCCGGACAAGGGTTCGCTGGTGGCGGACCTGCCCGAGGCGCTGCTGAACGTGGTGCTGGACTACATCCGCGCCTCGCAGCCCGACCACTGGGCCGAGGTCTGGTGCGCGGTGCTCCTGCGCGCCGGACGGCGGCAGTGCGACTGGGTGAGCCGCGGTCTGCTAGACGGCGACAAGTCGGCCGAGCTGCGCGCCACGCTGGGCCAGGCCCTGGAACGGCCCACCGCCAGCCCCAATCTGGTCGCCTGGCTGTGGCGCAGCCGCCATGCCGCCGGTCCGCTGGCCCGGACGCTCCAGGACTACACCGAGATCACCGCCAGCCGCTGCCTCGAGGCGCTGCTGGTGATGGCCCACGCGGTCGGGCATCTGCTCGCCGTCAGCGGTGAGGAGCGGCACCTGAAGGTGATCGAGAACGCCCGCGCCGACCTGACCTGCAACAAGGCCGAGCCGCTGCTCGGGGTCATCCGTGAGGCCGACCGCGCCGAGCTCCATCGCCTGCGCCCGCTCATGATCGACAACGACGGATTGAATCCCGCGCTGCGTTCGCGTCTGAAGCTCATGATCCGCGCCGAGCATCCCGAGGCGTTCGAGGAGCAGACCTGGCCGTGGGAGATCGAGGATGTGACCTACTCCACCGAGGCGGGCCTGCGCCGCACGCAGGAGCAGCTCAACCACATCATCGAGGTCGGCATGCCCGAGGTGGCCACGCAGATCGGCGAGGCGGCGTCCCACGGCGACCTCTCCGAGAACAGCGAGTGGACCGCCGCGCTGGAGAAGCGTGACCAGCTCGCCAGCCGCGCCACCACCCTCGAAGGCGAACTGAAGCAGGCCAAGGTCATCGACCTGGACATGGCCGACAGCAAGTACGTCAACATCGGCACCCGCGTGACCGCCCGCGAGCTCGCCACCGGGGAGGAACACGTCTTCACGTTCCTCGGCCCCTGGGACTCCGACAGCGATCGCGGCATCCTCAACTACCGCGCGCCGCTGGCGCTGGCCTTCATGGGCAAGAAGGTGGGCGAGACCGTGACGTTCGGTGACGACGACGACCGGCGACAGTGGGACGTCCTGACGATCGCGCCGGGGATCGAGTAGGTCCGGCGGCAGGATGACGTGAGCGGCGCCCCTTTTCGGGGGCGCCGCTTTTCGTTGCCTACCGGTGGGCGACCAGCCGGCACATCACGGGCGCGAAGGCCACGTCGTCGCGATCGTCGGGGATAGGCGGGAGCTTCTCCA
>CAZJMO010000175.1:0-7431 GCA_964547085.1 uncultured Fibrobacteraceae bacterium
GGTTGATACGACCGGCAACAACGGTTACGGCAACAACGGTTCGGTCCGGGACTATTTCCACGACGTCTCGGGCGGCGCGTTGACGTACACCAACTACGTTCCGGCCGCCTACCTGCGCGCGCCGAATCCCAAGACCTACTACGAGGATTCGTCGGTCAGCTACGGCCAGCGCGCGCGAACGCTTGTGGCTTGGGCTCTGGGGGAACTGAACAGCCAGGGGCACGACTTCAGCCAGTACGACGCCAACGGCGACGGCTACATCGACGCCATCAACGTCTTCTACGCCGGTTATCCCACGGGCGGCTGGTCGGTGGGGCTGTGGCCGCACTCGAGCGTAGTGACGTTCTACGCGGATGGTGTCAGCGCGTACAAGTACCAGATCACCAACATCGGCAACAGCCTGCGACTGTCGACCTTCTGTCATGAGAACGGCCACATGATCATGTTCTGGCCGGACCTCTACGACTACGGCTACGAGTCGAGCGGTGTCGGCGGCTTCTGCCTGATGTGCAGCAGCGGCGCGGGAACCAACCCGGTCCGGCCGTGCGCCTATCTGCGCGTCGATGCGGGTTGGGAGGAGCCACAGGAGCTGACCGGGCTGCAGGGCGGCCTCGAAGCCAGCCACGCCGACCTCGGCGTCTACAAGGTGCCGCGCCCGGGCCACGACAACGAGTACTACATGATCGAGAACCGGTACCGGACGGGCCGGGACTCCAGTCTTCCGGATTCGGGTCTGGCCATCTGGCACGTCGACGAGAACGGCAGCAACGATTACGAGCAGCAGACGCCGGCGTACCACTACCTCGTGACCCTGGTCCAGGCGGACGGTTTCTGGGACCTGGAGAACGACACCAACAACGGCGATGCCGACGATCTGTGGGCGGCCCCGACCTACACCGAGTTCAATCCCACGACCAGTCCGGCGGCCACCTGGTGGGACGGCAGTGAGGCGCCGGTCTACATCGACGCGGTCAGCAGCGCCGGTGCGGTGATGACGTTCAACTACCGCGAGGGACTGGGGACGATGGGCGTGACCGTGGATCCGCAGCCCGCGGACGTGGAGGCGCCCTGGACGCTCACCGGCCCCGGCGATTACGTCTTCGAGGGCGAGGGCTACCGCTCGGTCCTGGTCTGGGACGAAGGGCTGTACACGCTGACGTGGGGCGACATCCCGGGCTGGAGCGAGCCCGATCCGCTGAGCGAGTCGTTCACGATGTCCGACGGCGGCGAGCCGACATCCGTGACGGGGCTCTACAGCAATCCGCCCTTCGCGCTGGTCGATGCCGGGGTCGCCGGAGACGACGGACCGACCGCGAGCGTGGCGCTGGTGGACGTCGACGGCGACGGTGACGACGACTTGCATCTGATCAACAACGGCCAGGCCGACCTGCTGCTGCGCAACGACGGCGGCCTGGCGTTTACCGACATCACGCCGACCGAGCTGGCCGACACCGGTGCCGGTCGCGCCGCCGCCTGGGCCGACTTCGACAACGACGGCGACCGCGACGTCTACCTGGTCCGCGACGGCGAGGCCAACCGGCTGCTCGCCCAGGACGCGGGTGCGTTCGCGGACGTGACTGCGGATCATTACGGGATGGACGACGACGGCGCCGGCCGGGACGCGTCCTGGTGCGACACCAACGCCGACGGCTGGCTCGACCTGTTCCTGGTGCAGGACACCACGGACAACGTCCTGCTGACGTCGAACGACATCGGTGACCGGCGGATGTTCTGGTTGGCGAGTTATCCGATCCTGAAGAACCCCGGGCCCGGCCGCGCGGCCCGCTGGTGCGATTACGATCGTGACGGCGACGCCGACATCTACCTGGTCAACGAGGGCACGGTCAACATCCTGGCCTGGAACTATCCGGGCGTGGGCTACGACAACTCCGGCGATGTCGCGGTGGGCAACACCGGTGCGGGTCGCGACGCCGCCTGGGGCGCTTTCGATAACGACGGCGACTGGGATCTGTACATCGTCAACGACGGTGAGGCCGATGCGTACTGTCGCCAGAACGCCGGCTACTTCCAGGTCGTGTTCGAACCCGTGGTCAGCGATGCCGGCGCGGGCCGGTCGGTCGTGGCGGCGGATTTCGACAACGACGGATTTCTCGACCTCTACGTGGCTCGCGACGGCGACGAGGACCTGGTCCTCTTCGGTGACGGCGAGGGCGGGTTCCAGCGGTCGCCGCTGGTGTTGCCCCAGACCGCCGGCAGCGTCGTCGCTGCCGTCGCCAGCGACTTCGACCTCGACGGCGGCGTGGATCTCTATCTCGGCCTCGACGGCGAGTCGAATCTCCTGCTCCACAACGTGATCGAGAACCGCGGCCACTGGTTGACGGTGGATCCGGTCGGCGATCAGTCCAACCGGGACGGGATCGGCGCCGTGGTGCGCGTCGTCGCCGGAGGCGTGACCCGGATGCGCGAGGTCAGGGTCGGCGACGGGCAGGGCGAGATTTCACGCACGGTCCACTTCGGCCTCGGCGATGCGGCGGTCGTGGACACCCTCACGGTGACGTGGCCGAGCGGGACGGAAACGGTGCTGCTGGACGCGGACGTCGATCGTAAGGTCGTCGTCGAGGAGAACCAGGGCCTCACCGCTGCGACCGACGACGGCGTTCCTGTCGCCACAGGATTGCAGGGGGCCTATCCGAACCCGTTCAATCCGTCCACCACCATCGCTTTCGACCTGCGCCGGTCCGGCCCGGTGCGGTTGACGATCTACGCCCTGGATGGACGCCGGGTCGCCGAATTGATCAACGAAGACCTCGCGGCGGGAGCCCATCAAGCCGTGTGGCAGGGGCGCGACACCGCCGGTCGCGGGGTGGCGTCCGGAACCTATCTCTGCCGGCTCAAGACCGCGGATGGGACCTGGCACACACGTATGACCCTGGTCAAATAACCTCTTGCAGGCGTTGTTACGGCGGGGCTTCCTGGTGGAGGCCCCGCATTTTTTGTAAGTACCGCCGAGACAATTCCGGGACGAATGTGCCGCCGTAGGCTTGCTTGTCATAGGATGTATCCTTAAACTCATTGCAAGACTCTGGTATCCCCCGCACAGATCGAGCGTCTCTCCTTGCAGGCGCCAGTCCAAGGACAGCCCATGACGATTTCGCGCGTTCTTCGCTCGATGGTCGCCCTGCTGCTCGTGTCGCCGCTGCTTGCAGCGACAGTGGCGGTCGCTGTCCCGGTTTTCGGTGAGCCCATCAAGCTGACCCAACCGGACGGGACGACGATCGCGGCGCGGATATGGGGCGACGAGTTCCACCAGCGCGTGGAGGACCTCGCCGGTTACACGTTGGTCATCGATCCGGACGACGGCACGGTCTTCTACGCAGAGTTGGCGCCCGACGCGGTGACGCTGCGCTCGACGGGCGTACGTGCGGAAACGCCGGCGCCGGCCTGGCTGCGCCCCGGGATCCGCCGCCCCGCCGATGTCGTGGCGGACGAGGTTCTCAAACTCCGTCAGGCGGCCGGGCACGGGCTCCGTTTAGAGGACAAGGAGAGCTACCCCATTCCCGCGGACGAGGGTGCGGTCCGGGGGATCGCCCTGCTCGTGGACTTCAGCGACGAACCTGCCACCATGGATCCGTCGGATGTCGAGGCGTTCCTGAACCAGGTCGGCTACGCCGCCAACGGCAACAACGGATCGGTCCGCGACTACTTCGCGGACATCTCCGGCGGTCGGCTCGACCTGACCCACGAGGTCACGCCGTTCTACTACCGCGCCGCGCATCCCAAGGCCTGGTACGAGGATCCCTACGAGTCACAGGGGTGGCGGGCGCGCCAGCTGGTCGAGGAGGCGATCGCCAGCCTGGATCGGCACGGCTTCGATTTCAGCGCCTACGACGCCAACGGCGACGGATACGTGGATCTTGTGAGCTGTTTCTACGCCGGTGCCCCGTCGTGGTACTGGGGGAAGGGACTCTGGCCGCAGGCCGGGGAATTCGGGTTCCACGCGGACGGCGTCATTGCCCGGATCTGGCAGATCTCACCCCTCCGGGACGCACTGGCGCTGGGCATCCCGTGCCACGAGATCGGCCATGCGCTGTGCCAGTGGCCGGATCTCTACGACACCGGCGGCAACTCCTGGGGCGTGGGGCTGTTCTGCCTGATGAGCAACCCGAACACCTACACCAACCCGCTCGAGCCGTGCGGCCCGCTCAAGTACCTCTCCGGCTGGACCGAGAACGTCCTGCTGGACGGCGTCATGACCGATGTCGAGGCCACCGCCGGCGACAACCGTGTCTTCTACGTGCCCCATCCGACGGTGTCGACGGAATTCTACCTCGTGGAGAATCGCCGACGCAGCGGCCGCGACCTGAGCATGCCGGACGAGGGGCTGGCGATCTACCACGTGGACTGGCGCGGCGACAACAACCGTGAGGCCATGCTGCCGGATATCCACTACATGGTCTCGCTGATGCAGGCCGACGGCCGTTACGACCTGGAACACGACGCCAACTGGGGCGACGACACCGATCTCTTCGGGGAGCCGGGCCCGACGCACTTCGGACCCGACTCGCAGCCGCCGGCGAGGTGGTGGCGCGGCCTGGATGCGCCGATGTTCATGGATCACATAGGGCCGCCCGGCGACACGATCGTTTTCGATTTCCATGACGGTATCGGAGTCCATCCGTTGCAGATCGACTCGGACCCCGCGGCGCTGGACGCGCCATGGGTCGTCTCGGGCGCCGACGGCTACCTCAAGAGCGGTCGCGGGACGCGGCTCGTGCACGTGCCCGTCGTCGGTTCGTACGTCGTGACCTGGAAGGATATTCCCGGCTGGCTGGCTCCGCCGGCGGCGACCGTGCTCGTGACCGGAAGCGATCCCGGACCCGCGGTCTCCGGCGTGTATACGCATCCGCCGTTCGCGATGACCGACGTTCCGGCCCTCGCAGGCGCCGCGGCCGGACGCGGCGGCTGCCTCGTGGACCTCGACGACGACGGCGACCTCGACGTGTTCCTCGGCCGCGAGGATGCCGGAGACCTGCTGCTCCGCAACGACGGCGCCTGGCAGTTCACGCCCGTGACGCCGCCGGTCCTGGCCGCGACCGGCCCGACCCTGGGCTCGGCCTGGGCCGATGTCGACGGCGACGGCGACCAGGACGTCTATGTCGTTCGTCGCGGTCAGCCGGGCCTGCTGCTGCGTCAGACCGCGCCCGGCGTCTTCGCGGACAGTCCGGAAATGCTGGAGTCGGAACCCGACTCCGTGGTCGGGGCCGTATGGCTGGACTACGACGGCGACGGTCGGCTGGATCTCCATCTGGTCCGCGACGGCATGCCCGATCTCCTGCTGCGGGCGCCGGACGAGGATTCCGCGCACCTGAAGGATTTCGAGCACACGAATCCGCTGCCCGGCAACAGCTTCGCCCGTACCGTCGCGGGAGCGTGGTGCGACTACGACGCGGACGGTCGGCTCGACCTCTACATGGTGAACAATTACGGCGAGAACATGCTCGGGCGGAGCGTGTTGCCCGGGGAGTTCATGAATGCGAACCATGGCGGGCTGGGGCTGCCGTGGCGCGGTGGGGCCTCCGCCTGGGGCGATTACGACAACGACGGTGATTTCGACCTGTATTGCGCCCAGGACGGCGGGGCCGACATGCTGTTCACGCAGTATAACAGCACCTTCGTCATCGAATCGGGGGCATATACGAACACGCCGGGCGCGGGGCGCGACGTCGTCTGGGCGGACTTCGACAACGACGGCCATCTCGACCTGTATCTCGCGCGGGCGGGGCAGGACGATCTGCTGCTCATCGCCGACGGCGAGGAACGGTGGAACCGGTCACCGCTTCTGCTTCCCGAAACCGAGGGCATGAGTATCGCGGCCGTGGCCGGGGATCTCGACAACGACGGCGGCGTCGACCTCACCCTCGACCGCGACGGCGAGCCGCCGGTCATGTTGCGCAACACGCTCAAACGCGGCCACTGGCTCATGATCGACCCCGTCGGCCACGGTGCTCTCCGGCATCCCGCGGGGGCGGTCGTGCGCGTGCATGCGGGAAACCAGGTGCTGATGCGCCAGGTCACTGCGCGGAGCGGCCCCTCGAGCGTCGTCGGCCGGTTGCACTTCGGGCTGGGCGCCGCGAACCTGGCCGACAGCCTCTCGGTCACGTGGCCCAACGGTGCCGTCCAGGTCATGCACAACGTGGAAGCCGACCAGATCCTGAAGGTCGTCCAGCCGACTCCCGGCGGGACCGGCGGCGGCGACGGCGATACACCCGACGTCACGCGCCTGCTGCCGGCATGGCCGAATCCGTTCAATCCGTCGACCAACGTCGCCTTCGACCTCGCCCGGGCCGGGCAGGTCCGGTTGATGGTCTACGACGTCGCCGGACGCCGGGTGGCCGAACTCCACGCCGGCGAGTTGCCGGTCGGTCGCCACACGTTCCGCTGGGACGGTCGCGACTACGACGGCCGCACCGTGTCGGCGGGCGTGTACCTGGTGCGACTCGCTGCGGACGGCGGTTTTCAGAGCCGCCGGTTGGCCCTCGTCAAGTAAGCGCCAAAACGCGGGTGCATCGATGTGGCCGGGACGTTATACTTCCCGGCCATGTGGACTCGCGAACAATTCCAGGGCCTGTTGCGGCCCCCGCTCATCGGCATGATCCACCTGGCGCCGCTGCCCGGTGCGCCGACGTATGGCGGCAGTCTGGAGCCGGTGATCGAGGCTGCCCTGACCGACCTCGACGCGCTCCGCGACGGTGGGGCCGGCGCGTTGATGGTGGAGAATTTCAACGACATCCCGTTCTGGCCGGATCACGTGCCGCCGGAGACGGTCGCGGCCATGGCCGTGATCGTGGCCGAGTTGCGTCGCGCCGGCGGTGATCTGCCGCTCGGCGTCAACGTGCTGCGCAACGACGCCGACGCGGCCCTGGGTGTCGCCGCGGCCACCGGGGCGTCCTTCGTGCGGGTCAACGTGCACACCGGCGCCATGGTCACCGATCAGGGGCCGCTGTCCGGCCGGGCGCACCGCACGCTGCGCCGCCGCCGCGAATTGGGCCTCGATCACGTGGCCATTCTCGCCGACGTGCGCGTCAAGCACGCCGCGCCCCTGGCCGACCGCGACCTCGCCGCCGAAGCTGCCGATCTGCGCTTTCGCGGCCTGGCCGATGCCCTGATCGTTTCCGGCGCCGCCACCGGGGCGGCCGCCGATCCGGAAGACCTGCGCGTCCTGCGCGCGGCGCTGCCCGATTGCCCGATGCTGCTCGGCAGCGGCGTGACCCTGGACAACCTGGCGTCGTTTACCGGAACCGCCGACGGTTTCATCGTCGGCACCTCGCTCAAGATCGCCGGACGGGTCGATCAAGACCGCGTCCGTGCCATGGTCGCGGCCCTGCGTCGCGGAAAGGATCCGGAATGAAAGGCGTCATCCTCGCCGGGGGCCTCGGCTCGCGGCTGCTGCCGTGCACCAGGATCACGAAC
>CAZJMO010000176.1:0-7422 GCA_964547085.1 uncultured Fibrobacteraceae bacterium
GGCGAGGGCCAGCTGGACGTCGCGCCGGGCGTCGAGCAGGTCGTGGTCCAGTTGGAGCAACGTCCGCTGCGCGGCGAGCACGTCGGCGAAGACGCCGCCGCCGGCGCGGTAGGCCGCCAGCAAGATTTCGTACGCCTGGCGCGCTCGCGGCAGCAAGTCATCCCGATACAGCGTCTCGCGGCGTGCGGCGTCCCGTCGGTCGACCGCGGCCGCGACACGTCGCGAGGCGAGCATCAGATCCTGGGCGCGGCGTTCGGCCTTCGTTGCGGCGGCGCGGGCCTCCGCGGCCGCCACGGCGCCGTCGTGCTTCCCGCGCCAGATCGGCAGGTTCAGACCGACCCGCGCCACGAGCGCATCCCGACCATCGCCGGCCACGCCGTCCATACGCGCGTCGCCAACCTGGATCCAGTCCACGCCCAGGACGAAACCCGGCCGCCCTGCGCGCCTGGCGGCCTCGGCCTCGGCGAGCGCGGCGGCGGTCCGGTGCGTCAGCACCTCCAGGCGCGGGTGGACGACGTCTGCCGGTTGTCCGCCGACGCCCGCCGAGCGAAGGCGCGTGGGCATGGCGAGCGCCGCCGCCGGGTCGCGGCCCAGAGCCTCGTTGAGCGCCGCACGCGCCGCGTCGTCGCGGTCGTCCAGACCGACGAGTCGGTCCTCGAGCCTCGCGATCTCGACCTGCGCCTGGAGCAGGTCGCCGTAACGCCCCTGCCCCGCTTCGTAATCCGCGCGCACGACGGCCTCGAGGCTGCGCGCCAGTTCGATCTGAAGCGCCACCACCCGGCGGGTCTCCGCCAGCCAGGCAGCCCGCGCCCAGGCCCGACGCACCGCGGCAGCCACCTGCACGACGACCTCCTGCTCACGCGCTCCGGCAGCATCCGCCCGTGACGACGCCGCCGAACGGCGCGCGCCCAGCGTGCCCGGCCACGGCACCGATTGCTGCAACGAGATCACGCGCTGCTGCGGTCCCACGCGCGTCTCCACCGGTTCGATCATCTCGCCCCACATCAGACGAGGATCGGATAGGGATCCGGCGCCGGCGACCTGCGCGGACGCCGCCCGGCGCGTGGCCGCGGCGGCCGCCAGCGCGGGTTGATGGAACAGCGCGTAGGCCACCAGGCCATCGAGGTCGTCACCCGATGGGGCGTCCGGCAGATCGACGGGCACGGTCGCCAGGGCGACGCTCAACAGCAGGATCGTGATCATCGGTCCTCCCGGGAGCGTCCGCCGCAGACGGCCAGCGTCACGAGGACAGCCAGGGATACGAGGGCCAGCAGGTTCATGGCGATGGTCATGACGGAGTCCTTTCACAAGGGGATTCGCCGACGGTGTTGCAGTCTCCGGGCCAGAAACTAATGCACACGACTGCAAGCAGTTACGTATTCCGGACAAGCGAAGTGGAGAATACTCTCTATTCTGGGGTGGACCCCGCTGGAGAATAGTCTCCAGTGGGCGTCCCGGAGGTTTCCGTGCCAAGAGTGTCGCGCACGTCCGTCCTGATCGCCGCCATGGTGCTGCTGGTCACCCTCATGCACTACAACACGGCGATGCACATCCACGCCGCGCACGGCATCTACCGGCGGCTCTACTATTTCCCCATCATCATCGCGGCGTTCCGGGGCGGGACGCGGGCCGGCTGGTGGACCGCGGTCGTGATCTGCCTGCTTTACATCCCCCACGCCTTCGGGTTCATCGGCTTCGACCCGGCGCCGACACTGGAGAAGGTCCTCGAAATGACTCTCTACCTCGCCGTCGGACTCGTCACGGGCGTCCTGGCGGATCGCGACCGCGTCACGCAGAATCGTCTGCGGCGATCCCTCGACGAACGCGAACACCTCGAGCAGGAACTGGTGCGTCGCGAACGTCTGGCGGCCGTGGGCCGACTCTCGGCCGGACTCGCCCACGAGATCCGCAACCCGCTGGCGAGCATCAAGGGCGCCTCCGAACTGCTTCAGGACGACATCGCACCCGACGGCCCACGCGGGCGCATGCTCCAGATCATCAAGGAGGAAGCGACGCGTCTGAACGACGTGCTGACCCGTTTCCTCGCCTTCGCCCGGCCGGTGCAGCGCGACCGTTCGCCCCTGGATCTGGGCGTCGAACTGGATCGCCTCGGCGACCTCCTCGCACATCGGCCGCAGGCGCCCCGCGTGCGGCTGGACGTCCCGGACGGGCCGCACACCATCGAGGGCGACTGGACCCGTATCCGACAGTTGCTGTTGAACATCGGCGTGAACGCCGCGCAGGCCGCGGGCTCCGCGCCCGGCGGCGAGGTCACCCTGGCGCTGCGGCGGGTCGAGGGAGATTTCAACGTGTCGATCACCGACAACGGCCCCGGCTTCACCGCCGAAGCCCGCGACGAACTGGGCACCCCGTTCTTCTCCACGCGCGAGGGCGGCACCGGACTGGGTCTGGCCACCAGCCTGCGGATCGCCCGCGACCACGACGGCGACATCGTCGTCGATCCGACGCACCGCGGCGGCGCGCGCGTGGTCGTGCGCCTGCCGGCCGCCGAGGAGAGAACCTGATGGCGCACGTCCTGCTCATCGACGACGACCGGAATCTCCGCGAGGTCGTGGGATTCATGCTGCAGCAGGCCGGCCACGAGGTCGTCGCCGCGGCCAGCGCCGAGGAAGGGCTCGCGCTCTTCGAGCGTCTCCCCTGCGATCTTGTCCTGACCGACATGAAGATGCCCGGCCGCGACGGTCTGGACGTGCTGCGCGCGGTGCAACCGTCGGGCACGCCCGTCGTCGTGCTCACCGCCCACGGCACCGTGCAGCAGGCCGTCGAGGCGATGCGCCTGGGCGCGTCGTCCTATCTGCTCAAGCCGTTCGAACGCGCCGAGTTGCTGGTCACCGTGGACAAGGCTCTCGCCGAGAGTTCCCTGCGGCGCGACAACGCCAACCTGCGGCACCTGCTGCGGCGCCGGCAGGCGGACGCCGATCTCGTCTACCGCTCGGAGACGATGGCGCGGTTGCTGGAGCAGGCGCGCCAGGTCGCCGCCACCGATGCTCCCGTCCTGATCACCGGCGAGAGCGGCACCGGCAAGGAACTGCTCGCCCGCCTCGTACACGACGGCAGCGAACGCTGGGAACGGTCGTTCGTCACCGTCAACTGCGGCGCGATCGCCGGCACGCTGGCGGAGTCCGAACTCTTCGGCCACATGCGGGGCGCGTTCACCGGCGCCGACAGCGACCACCCCGGCCGCATCCGCACCGCGCACCGCGGCACCCTCTTCCTCGACGAGGTCGGCGAGTTGCCGCCACCCCTGCAGCCCAAGCTCCTGCGCGCCCTCGACCAGCGGCAGGTGGATCCCGTGGGCGCCACCGCCCCGGTCGATGTGGACTTCCGCCTGGTCTGCGCCACCAATCGCGACCTCATCGCCGGCGGCCGCGACGGGACCTTCCGGGACGACCTCTACTACCGGATCGCCATCGTCGTCCTGCATCTGCCCCCGCTGCGCGACCGGCGCGAGGACATCGCCCCGCTCTGGGACCACTTCAGCAACCTGCACGGCGGCCCCGCCATCACCACCACGCCGCCGTTGATGGCGCGCTTGACCGACCGCGGTTGGCCCGGCAACGTCCGCGAGTTGCGAAACCTGAATCAGCGGCTCGTCGTCCTGCGCCGCGGCGACGAGCTGGACCTGCCGGATCTCGACCGCGCCGCCGACGCGACCGGCCGGACCGCTCCCGGCCCGGACACGCCCCTCGTGGCGGACCTTCCGGACGACGGGCTGGACCTCCCGGCCCTCGAGCGCGACCTCATCCAGCGCGCCCTCGCCCGATTCGGCGGCAACAAGGCCCGAGCCGCGGTCTATCTGGGCCTGCCGCGCCACGTCCTGATCTACCGCCTCAAGAAATTCGCCGGCGACGCATAGCCCACCTGGTTTCGTCCTATTTACGAACATTCAACAACAAACTTCATAAAATGAATTTCAGTAGAGATTCCATTAAGAACTGCTGATATTGTGCGATAACATTCAGGAACCAAGATCTTCCGCCCGCGAACCACCTCGAGAGAACTCCCCGGGAGCTTGCCTTGCAGCAAATACTCGTGATCTGCGGCACACGGCCGGAGGCGATCAAACTCGCCCCGGTGATCCTCGCCCTTCGGGAGACCGAACCGCTGCTCGAGACGACGCTCCTGCTGTCCGGTCAACACCGCGACATGGTCCGCCCCGTGCTCGACGCCTTCGGCATCCAGCCCGACCTCGACCTCGATCTCATGCGCGCCGGGCAGGATCCCTGCGCCTTGGCCGGCCGCCTGATGGTGGCGCTGGACGAGATCCTCGCGGCACGACCGCCGGCGATGGTCATCGTCCACGGCGACACCACCACCGCCATGGCCGCGTCCATGGCCGCCTTCCACCACCACGTCCCGGTGGCGCACGTGGAAGCCGGCCTGCGCACCGGCAGCCTCGACCAGCCGTTCCCCGAGGAACTGAACCGTCGGGTCGCCGACCTCGTCAGCCGCATCCACTTCGCCCCCACCGACACCGCCCGCAGCAACCTCGTCCACGAGCACGTACCCGCCGACCGCATCGAGGTCACCGGCAACACCGTGGTCGACGCCTTGCGTCTGACCCTGGCCGACCCCGCGGTCCAGGCGCTGCCGGCGCCGTTCACGCCGGGTCGCCGCGGCATCCTGGTCACCGCGCACCGCCGCGAGAATCAGGGGCTACGGCTACGCGAGATCTGTCGGGCGCTCAGTACGCTGGCGCGGGATCGCGACGATATCGAGATCCTGCTGCCCATGCACCCCAGCCCCGCGGTCCGCGGCCCGATCCAGGAACTCCTGCAGGGACACGACCGCATCCACCTGGTCGACCCGGCGCCGTATCCCCTCTTCGTGCGCTGGCTGCACGACGCGCACCTGATCCTCACCGACTCCGGCGGTATCCAGGAGGAGGCCCCCAGCCTGGGCACACCCGTCCTGGTGATGCGTGAAACGTCCGAACGACCCGAAGCGCTGGACTGCGGCGCGGCCCGACTGGTGGGCACGGTGCCGGCGACGATCGTGTCGACCGTCAAGAACCTGCTGGACGACCGGGATCTTTACCTGCACATGGCGCGCCGACGCACCATCTACGGCGATGGCTTCGCCGCCGAACGGATCCGGGCCCGGATCCTCGACGAACTCGAGATCGACGCGACAGAGCACCTGTACCAGGGAGAGTTGCGGCAATGAATCGAGATCGCGCCCGTTACGCGCTGGCAGCCATCTGCTTCGGCCTGCCGACCCTGGTGATCGGTCTGCGCCTGCTGGCTCCGGCCCTGTTCACCGATCTGCTCGCGCTCGGGCCGGATCCCGCCCGTATCCGGGCGTTCGGCGAGAACTGGCACCAGATCTACGTCTGGAATTTCGCCGACGGCGAGCCGGCCGACGCCTGGGGCTGGGGCACCTGGCGCATGACCGAGGGCGCGCTGGAACTGAACGACCCGGAAACCCCCGAGTCGGTCTGGTTCGTGACCGCCGACCACGGCGCCGACTTCCTCCTGGAAACCGACGTCCGGGTCGAGACCACCATGCCCGACGCACCGCTGGAGATCCACCTGATCACCCGCGACAGCCACCGCATGCACAACGAGACCGGGCTGGCGCTGATCGGCACCCAGGGCGACGCGTACTTCCGCTGCCGCGCCCAGGACGCCGAGTACATCGAGTACGGCTCCCATTGCGACGCCGACCTCGACGACGACCAGTGGCACCGCCTGCGCCTGGCCTGCCGACGCGGCCAGGTCGCCGCCGAACTGGACGGCAAGCCGCTGCCCATGCCGCCGACCAACATCCCGGCCACTGCGTTCCGCGAACCGCACCTGGCCGTGCGCAACGGCACGGCCCGTTTCCGCAACCTGATCATCGCCACGCCGCGCGCCGTCGCCGCCCTGCCCGCGCGCCCGTCCGGCATTCCCGGCGCCGATGTCGGCGATCTTCCGGGCCGCGACAGCCTCGTCGTCCTCATCCTCAAGATCATCTTCTACACGGTGATCGCGCTGATCTGCCTCTACCTGGTCCGCCACTACGTCTTCACGCTGAACCGGCTCGTCGGCCGGCAGCGGCATCCGTACCTGGACGTGCGTCTGGCGCACTGGCCGGCGGTGACGGTCCTGGTGCCCGCGCACAACGAGGAAGAGGTCGTCGCGTCGATCCTGGAATCGCTCACCGAATCGGACTACCCGGCCGGCAACCTGACCATCATCCCGATCAACGACCGCTCCGAGGACGACACGGGCAAGATCATGGACGCCTACGCCGCGGAACACCCGGGGCTGATCCGGCCCTTCCACCGCACCAAGGGCGAGGGCGGCAAGGCCGCCGCACTCGAGGAAGCCATGGCGATGGTCGAGGACGAGATCGTCCTGGTCTTCGACGCCGACTACGTGCCGGGCCGCGGTCTCATCCGGCAGCTCGTGGCGCCGTTCTTCGACCCCGAAGTCGGCGCGGTCATGGGTCGCGTGGTGCCCTACAACACCGACGTGAACCTGCTGACGCGGCTGCTCGACCTCGAACGCTCCGGCGGCTACCAGGTCGACCAGCAGGCCCGCATGAACCTGGATCTGGTCCCGCAGTACGGCGGCACCGTCGGCGGCATCCGGCGTACGGCCCTCGACGCGGTCGGCGGCTGGCGGCTGGACTGCCTCGCCGAGGACACCGAGGTCACCATGCGGCTGGCGCTGGCCGGCTGGAAGACCGTCTATCAGAACCGCTCGGAGTGCTACGAGGAAGTGCCGTCGACCTGGGATGCCCGGATCAAGCAGATCCGGCGCTGGGCGTACGGCCACAACCAGGTCTACGGCTGGTACTTCGGGAAGGTCATGCGGAGCAAGCGGATGTCGCGCCGACAACGCGTGGACGCCGGCTTCCTGCTGGGCACGTACGCCATGGCGCCCATCCTGCTGCTCGGCTGGCTGGTCGGCATGGCGCTCTGGTACCTGGGCATCAACAAGCCGGGCCTGATCATCATCCTGATGGTCACGTGCTACAGCTCGCTGGGGAACTTCGCCCTCTTCTTCGAGATCGCCGCCGCCACGCGCCTGGACGGTTCCGGCTCGCGCGTGCGGCTGCTGCCATGGCTCTTCCTCTCGTTCGTGACCTCGCTCCTGGCGGTCACGCGTACGTCCCTCGGCCAGCTCGTGCAACGCCGGCGACGCGGCACACCCCGCTGGGTCAAGACCCGCCACGTGGGAAGGAGTCGCGCATGAGCCCCCACGGCGCCTTGCTGTTCCTGTTCGCGGTTCTGGCCGCGCTGGTCCTGTTGCCTTTGCTGCCGGCGGTGCGCGAGGTGTTGCGGCCGCGCGACGACAAACCTCTGCGCGCCGCGTCGGTCCCAACGCAGGACACGGCACACTTCGCCCGCACGTTCCGACGGTTCCTGCAGGACGCCGTCGCCGAGGCGATGGTCCGTGCCCGCGAAGGCGAGAC
>CAZJMO010000177.1:0-4026 GCA_964547085.1 uncultured Fibrobacteraceae bacterium
ATCTGGTAACCGGAGACCTTCGCAGGATAGATAGTTTTTTTGATACAGATTTACGTTCATACTTTATATATTCCTACGGGTTCGGGATTAAGGTCCAGATTCCAATGATGCCCTTAAGATTCTGGTTCGGGAAAATGAAGTACTCAAGATTGAAAAAGACCGAGCGATCCGCAGGTCGCCGTCGACGGCGCCGGTGCCTATGTCGTGCTGCGGGATACGGCGCCGCCGGTGATCGCCACGCGCGCGGTCGCCGCGCGCCTCGAGGAAAGGCCGCCGCGCCGCGACCACGGCGTCTCGCAGCCGCGCTGGCCCGTGCTCCGGGTGCCGCTGGGCGATCACGGCAGCGGGATCGAATGGGACAGCCTGCGGGTACGCCTGGACGATCGGCCGCTGGTGGTCGAACCGGACGCGCCGCGGGACCGTATCCTGGTGGAATTTCCGGATGATCTGCCGGCCGGGCGCCATCGGATCGTCGTCTCGGTGGCCGACCGCGTCGGTCTGGAATCGCACGCCGTCCTGGACCTCGTCCTGCAGAACCACGCGGCGGTCGAGGGGTCGCGTCCGCGCTGATCCGGATTCTTTAGCCTGAGCTGTAATGGCGTGCGTCCATTGTCGTTGTGCCGGTGATGTCCGTGCGCTCGAAGAGGTCGAGTTTACGGATCGCCCGCCGACTGCTAATGTGGCGTCCAGCGGTCGATGACACCCAGGATTTCCTCGCCCTCAAGGAAGAGCGGCCCATGCCCGAGCAGCAGTTCGTCCACCTTCACAACCACTCCGATTACAGCCTCCTCGACGGCGCCATGAAGATCAAGGCGATGGTGCAGAAGGCTGTGGCGTGCGGCCAACCGGCGCTGGCGCTGACCGATCACGGCAACATGTTCGGTTCGGTGGAGTTCTACCTCGAGTGCAAGAAGGCGGGGATCAAGCCGATCCTGGGCATGGCGGCGTACGTCACGCGCGACATGCACGACCGCTCGGGCAAGGACGCCGCCAGGAACAACCACACCGTGCTCCTGGTGGAGAACGAGACCGGCTGGCACAACCTCTGCAAGCTGGCCAGCCTGTCCTACATGGAAGGTTTCTACTACAAGCCGCGCATCGACAAGAAGGTGCTCGCCGATTACAGCGAGGGCGTGATCGCGATGAGCGCCTGTCTCGGCGGCGAGCCCAACAGCGCGCTGCGGCGCGGGGACGTCCAGGGCGCCGTCCGCGCGGCGAGCGAGTACAAGGAGATCTTCGGGCCGGACCGCTACTTCCTCGAGATCCAGAACCACGGCATCCCGGACGAGGACCAGGTCCGCCGCCTCATGCCCCAGGTGGCGCGCGAGACGGGGCTCGAGATGGTCGCCACCAACGACTGCCACTTCCTCGAGAAGTCGCATTTCGAGGCGCATGACATCCTGCTGGCGATCCAGACCGGCAAGACCCTGAACGACCCCTCCCGCTGGCGTTCGGCCACCCCCGAGGTCTACTTCAAGACCACCGAGGAGATGCTCACGCTCTTCGCGGACTGGCCGCAGGCCACGGCCAACACCCTGCACATCGCCGACATGGTCGATTTCGAACTCGAACTGGGCAAGCTGCTGCTGCCGAAGTTCCCGTTGCCCGAGGGCTTCACCACGCCCGAGGACTACGTCGAACACCTGGCGCGCGAGGGGCTCACCAGGCGCTACGACACCATCACCCAGGAGATCAACGAGCGGCTCGACTACGAGCTGGGGATCATCCGCGAGACCGGTTTCGCCGGCTACTTCCTGATCGTCTGGGACTTCATCGACGCGTCGCGCCGCATGGATATCCCGGTGGGGCCGGGGCGCGGTTCGGCGGCCGGCTCGCTGGTGTGCTACTGCATGGGGATCACCGACATCGATCCCATCCGCCACCGGCTCCTGTTCGAGCGCTTCCTGAACCCCGAGCGCATCTCGATGCCGGATATCGACGTCGACTTCTGCTTCGAGCGGCGCGGCGACGTCATCCATTACGTGGAGGAGAAATACGGCCGCGAGAACGTCTCGCAGATCATCACCTTCGGGACCATGGCCGCCCGCGCGGTCATCAAGGACGTGGCGCGCGTTCTCGACCTTGGCTACGCCGAATCCGACCGCATCGCCAAGATGGTGCCCGAGGAGATCGGCATCACCCTGAAGAAGGCGATCGAGGAAGCGCCGGGGCTGAAGGAGGTCGCCAAGGAATCGCCGCTGCACGAGACCCTGCTGCGCAACGCCCAGGTCCTCGAGGGACTGAACCGCCAGCCGGGCATCCACGCCGCCGGTGTGCTGATCACGCCGTCGCCGCTGATCGAGCACGCGCCGATGTACAAGAGCAGCAAGGGCGACCTCACCATCCAGTTCGACATGCGCATGAGCGAGGAACTGGGCCTGCTGAAGATGGATTTCCTGGGCCTGCGGACGCTGACGGTCATCGACAAGGCGCTCAAGCTGGTGCGCGAGACCCAGGGCTCGGCGCCGGCCGCCAACGAGATTCCCGACGAGGATCCCTCGATCTACGAGTACCTGCAGACCGGCCGCACCGTCGGCATCTTCCAGCTCGAGAGCAGCGGCATGCAGGAGCTGGTGCGCAAGATGAAGCCCACCTGCTACGACGACATCACGGCCATCAACGCGCTCTACCGGCCGGGACCGCTGGGCGCCGACATGGACGAGGTCTTCGTCGAGCGGAAGCACGGGCGCAAGAAGATCGAGTACAAGCATCCGGACCTCGAACCGATCCTGCGCGACACCTACGGCGTGATCCTGTACCAGGAGCAGGTCATGCAGATCGCCGCGGTCCTCGGCGGCTTCTCCCTGGGCATGGCCGACAAGCTGCGCAAGGCCATGGGCAAGAAGAAGGCCTCGATGATGGCCGAGATGAAGGTCAAGTTCCTGGCCGGCGCCAAGGAGAAGAACTACGACCTCGGCATGGCCACCGAGGTCTTCGAGGAGATGGAGTTCTTCGCGCAGTACGGCTTCAACAAGAGCCACTCCGCGGCTTACGCGCTGCTGTCGATCCAGACCGCCTGGTTGAAGGCGCACCACCCCGCCGAGTTCATGGCGTCGACCATGACCAGCGAGATGCGCAAGGCCGACCGCATCATCCAGCTCATCGACGAGGTCAAGGCCCTCGGCCTGGTGATCAAGCCGCCGAGCATCAATCAGCCGCGGGCGGAGTTCGGGGTCGACAAGGAGGGCGCGATCCTCTTCGGGATGGGCGCGGTCAAGGGTGTCGGCACGGCGGCCATCGAGACGATCATGGCGTCGTCGCAGGAGCTGGGCCGTCCGTTCGCCGACCTCTTCGACCTCTGCGAGCACATCGATCTGAAGAAGGTCAACCGCAAGGTCCTCGAGAGCCTGATCCACGCCGGCGCGCTCGACTGCATGCCCGGCCACCGCGCCGCGCTGAGCGCCAACCTGGAAGGGGCGCTGTCTTTCGGCCAGAAGGCGGCGCGCGACCGCGAGGCCGGGCAGGCGAATCTGTTCGGCGGCAGCGCCGCCGCGGCAGCGCTCAAGCCCACGCTGCAGCCGGCCGCGCCCTACGACCCGCTGGTGGAACTCTCGCTCGAGCGCAAGGCCGTCGGCTTCTTCCTCTCGGGCCACCCGTTCCACGAGTACCGCGAGCTGATGGCGTCGCTGGAGGTGACGTCGGCGCATCTCGCGTCCACGCGCGGCGAGGGCGCCTGGGTCGATCTGGCCGGCGTGATCACCAGCTTCCGCAACGCCCGCGACAAGCACAAGCGCATGTACGCGCGCGCCCACTTCGAGGACCGCTCGGGCATGATCGAGATCGTGGTCTACGCGCGGCTCTACGAGAGCGTCGCCGACCTCGTGGCCAGCGACTCGATCCTCCTCCTGGGCGGCCGCGTCCAGGTCCGCGGCGACGGCACGCGCGAGATCATCGCCGACCGCATCACGGGCGTCGACGAGGTGCTGGGTTGCTGGACGCGCGAGGCCCTGCTCGAGGTGGACCTGCCGACCATGGGCACGACCGGCCTCGATTGTCTCGGCGCGCTCTTCGACCGCTACGACGAAG
>CAZJMO010000177.1:4036-7416 GCA_964547085.1 uncultured Fibrobacteraceae bacterium
CGGGTACTGGAAGCTCGAAGAGGCCAGCGGGACCGGCGCGGCGGACGCCTCGGCCGGCGGGCACCACGGGACCCTGGCCAGCAGCTACTCGGCCAACTACGCCCCCGCTTGGGTAATCGCCCCCGAGGCCGGCGCGGAGGCCGACGGCGGGATGCCCGAACCGGAGGGCCTGCTCGCCGTGGCGGCCGCCGAAGAGCGCCGCATGGCCTTGCCGGTGCCGGTATGCATCGACGCCAGACGCACGGATCATCCCTGGTTGCTGCAGTGCGGTCGCCGGGTGGCGCTCACGCTCGAGAGCCTGCGGGCGTTGCGCGGCATACCGGGCCTGCACGGCATCCGGCTGGACGTGCGCTTGCCGGCGGCGCCGCAGCGGAAGTCGCGCGGGGGCTGGAACCGGAAATGAGACGGTCCCGATCCGACATGCGCCTCGGCTGATTCGTGCGTATCGTTGGTGCCCGCGACCGCGGACACGATCTGAGAGGACGGACGGCATGGCTGCGACTGGTCGGGGACCGTGGCTCGATTTCGAGCGCCCCATCGTCGAACTGGAAGACCGGATTCGAACGCTCGAAGCGTCGGCCACCGTCGGCGGCGTCGACGTGGGCGACGAGGTCGTTCGCCTGCAGCGCAAGGCGGCGAAGCTCAGCCGCGACATTTTCGCCCGGCTCGAACCGTGGCAACGGGTCCAGCTGGCGCGCCACGGCCGCCGTCCCACCACCCTGGACCTGATCGCGCGCGTGACCACGGATTTCGTGCCGCTGCACGGGGATCGCCAGTACCGCGACGATCCGGCGATCGTCGGCGGCATGGCGCGGCTGGACGGCCGGCCGGTGATGGTGCTCGGACATCAGAAAGGGCGCGACACCCGCAGCAACGTGCAGCGGAATTTCGGGATGGCGCATCCGGAGGGATACCGCAAGACACTGCGCCTGATGGCCATGGCCGAACGGTTCGGACGACCGGTGATCACCTTCATCGACACGCCGGGGGCGTATCCGGGCCTGGGGGCCGAGGAACGCGGACAGGGGGAGGCCATCGCGCGCAACCTGCGGGAGATGGCGGCGCTGCGGACCCCGACCGTCGCGGTCGTCACCGGCGAGGGCGGCTCCGGCGGTGCTCTGGCGCTGGGCGTCGCGGACCGGATCTACATGCTCGAAAACGCGGTCTACAGCGTCATCAGCCCGGAAGGATGCGCGGCGATCCTCTGGCGCGACGCGACCAAGGCGCCGGACGCGGCCAAGGCCATGCGGCTGACCGCGACGGACGCCATGACGCGGGGGCTGATCGACGGTGTCGTCGAGGAACCGGTCGGCGGGGCGCATCGTGATCACGACGCGGCGGCGCTGGCGGTGAAGGCTCAACTTCTCGACGCCCTGGCCGAACTTGATCGTCTGGACACGGAGACGCTGCGCGCGCAGCGCCTGGCGAAATTCCTGGTCATGGGCGAGTGGACGGAGCGTCGTTGACATCCTCTGTGGATTACGGTATTCTAGCTAATGCCAACCATTGCGAGGATCCCCCCTTCCGCCAGTGCACCGATTCCCTGGTGCGTCGGTTTTTTCTGTTGTCCTTCCCCGTCCTCGGTTACAGTTCCGACCGGCGAGATTTCGTGTCTTCGCCGCGCGTATGCGAATGCGTCCGGAACGAGAACAGTGGAGGCTGACATGCTCGACCCGAAACTGCTGGAAATCCTGGCCTGCCCCCGGTGCAAGGGCGCCGTGGACATCGACGCCGACCACACGAGTCTGGTCTGTCCGGCGTGCAGGCTGCGCTATCGGGTCGAGAACGACATCCCGATCATGTTGATCGAAGAAGCCGAGAACCTGGATGGGGGAGACCGGGATGAGGCTTGAGCGAGGGTCTCTCGGCACCATCCTGGTTTTGTCGGGCCTGCTCCTGGCTGTTGCGCCGGCGACGGCCGAGTTGTTGTCCGGGCCGGCGGACGCAGTGCTGGGCCGCCCGGTCCGTACGGTCCTGGCCGCGGACGACGACCATACCACCGTCCAGATCACCTTCCCGGTCGTGACCGCGCCGCAGGACTGGTCGACCGTCGGCAAGGTCGAGCTCCGCGGCGTGATCACCGAGGACATGGTTTCGGGCTCGAACGAGATCCTCGAGATCGAGGCGGAAGTGGACTTCAACGTGGCCGTGGCCGACCGCGTGAAGCCGACGTGGCGCGTCGCGGCGGTGCAGTGGTATCGCCAGCCGCAGGATCCGGCCGTGACCGTGGTGTCGGTCGGCGGTCCGGCGGTGTATCGGGGCGTGCCGCTGGCGCCGGTGAGCATCCATCCGACCGCCGGCGGCGGCATCCTCGCCGCGGTGATCGTCGAGATCACGCATCCGCAGACCGCGAACCTGGACAAGGCGCAGCCCGACACGCGTACGGTTGCGCGGGCGGAGGCGGAACCGCTGCCCGGCAACGTCGTCAATCCCGCGGTCTTCCGGAGTCTGCGCGCGCAGGCCATGACGATCGCGCCGCGCGCCGACAAGGCGCCGCTGACCGATGTCTTCGCCCTGGCGACCAACTGGGTGCGCCTCGAACTGGACGAATCGGGAATCTACGCGCTGACGGGCGCGGAACTGGAGCAGATGGGCGTGGACCTCGGCGCCGTCGATCCTCTCAAGCTGCGCCTGTACAAGGGCGGCGGCCTGGCGCTGGACGAGAACCCCGAGGTCGCCGACGACGACCAGGCCGACCGCGTCGGTCTCAACGAGGTCGCCATCCTGGTCGAGGACGGCAATGACGGCGAGTTCGATACCGACGACCGGATGATCTTCTACGGCCTGGATGTCGATGTCTGGCAGGACCGTCTCGATCCGTCGGCGGACCGATCGGCCTACTACAACCATCCTCATCAGGCCTTCGGACTCTACTGGCTGACCTGGGAGAACCTGGTGACGCCGACACCGCTGCCGGGATCGCCGCGGCGCGTTCCCACCGACAGCGCCGCGCCGACTGGAGGCGCCACCCTCACCACGCACGAGGCCCGCTATCACGGCGAGGAGAACGGCACCTACCTGGGCGGCTACGTTCGTGACAACTGGGTCTGGGACGCCAACATCCTGTCCGCGTTCCGGCGGTCGTTCGACCTTGCCGGTGTTGTCGAAGGCGCGCCCGCGCAGTGGCAGATGGACGTGGTCGGAATCTACCCGTCGGACTATCCCAGGCTCACCAATTACCAGGTCTATGGCTACTTCAATGACGACATCGCGAATGCCGTTCCCGGGGCGTGGATGTACAAGGACCAGATCGGGATGGAGCGGATGCGTATCAGTGGAACGACGGCCACGCTCGTCCGGGGCTCGAACCGCGTCAATTACGTCTACGACAACTATTCCGAACTCAACAGTTTCCACGGCTTCGAAAGTTTCGACCTCAT
>CAZJMO010000178.1:0-1663 GCA_964547085.1 uncultured Fibrobacteraceae bacterium
GCTACAGCTGTCGGCCGCGGATCTCGCCCACTGGACCGACACGCTGTCCTGGCCCTGGGCCTGGGCCTGGCCCGACGCGCGCCCGTCGGCCGAACTGGTGGAGCAGACACGCTACTTCCGCCTGGGCGACGGCAGCTTCCCGGCGTCGCAGTCGCCGGGCGGCCTCGGCGGCTGGTGGCCGTTCCTGGTGATGGCGATGGCGGCCTACGGCGTGCTGCCGCGGCTCTTGACACTCCTTTTGGCGCGCTGGCGCCTGCGCACCGCGTTGCGCCGCACGTTCCTGCATCTGCCGGGCCTGGAAGAGGTGCGGATGCGCCTGAACTGGGCGCTGGTGGAAACGCAGGCCGACGAACCGGAGCCGAACGGCGCGACCACGACAGCGTCGGGCGCGGTCGCCGATTCGGACGACCTCACCGGACAGTCGGCCGTGGTCATCGACTGGGCCGGCGCCGCCGCGGACCACGCCGGGTGCGCCGCCTGGCTCACCGCCCCCGCGGGCCTGACGGCCGCCGCCTGGCACGACGCCGGGGGCGCCCGTCCGCTGGCCGACGACCGCGCCGCCATCGCGGCCGCCACCGACGCCGACGCCGGGCTGGTGGTGCTCGTGAAAGCGTGGGAACCGCCGGTCGCCGAGCTGACCGACTTCCTGCGCGAGCTGCGCGCCGCCGCAGGCGAACGCCGCCGCATCCACGTCCTGCCGCTGGGCGCCACGGACACCGGCGCGCCCGCCGCGCCCGAAACACGCCACCGCGATCTCTGGCGCCGCACCCTCGCCGGCCTGGGCGATCCGTGGCTCCACCTGGCCGGCATCGGAGGCGACGCATCGTGAACGAGCATCCCGCATTCGCGGTCGTCGGCCATCCCAACAAGGGCAAGTCGAGCATCGTCTCGACGCTGGCCCACGACGACACCGTCCGCGTCGGCGACCTGCCCGGCACCACCACCCGGCGCCGCGCCTATCCCATGAAGGTGGACGGGCAAACACTGTATACGCTCGTCGATACGCCGGGCTTCCAGCGCGCGCGGTCGGTGTGGGAATGGATGCAGGCGCGCGAGACCACGGCCGACCGGCGACCCGAGGTCGTGCGGGAATTCCTGGCCGAACACGCCGATACGGGCCGGTTTCCCGACGAATGCGAGCTGCTCGCGCCGGTGATGGACGGCGCCGGTATTCTGTATGTCGTGGACGGTTCGGTGCCCTACGGTCCCGAGTACGACGCCGAGATGGAGATCCTGCGCTGGACCGGCCAGCCGCGCCTGGCGCTCATCAATCCCATCGGCCCGGCCGACCACCTCGAAGCCTGGCGCAACGCGCTGGGCCAGTACTTCAACGTCGTGCGCGTGTTCAACGCCCTTACCGCCGACTTCCAGAAGCGCGTCGAGCTGCTGCGCGCCTTCGGCCAGCTCAAGGACGAGTGGCGCGCGCCCCTGCAGACCGCCACCGACAACCTCATCGCCGACCGCACCCGCCGCCGCGACGCCGCCGCCCGCGCGGTGGCCTCGGCGCTCGCGGAGATGCTCGGCCTGCGCGTCGACCGCACGATCGCGGCCGACCAGGATCCCGAGTCGCTCAAACCCGACCTGGTCGCCGAGTACCAGCGCCGTCTGCAGGAACTCGAGCAACGCGCGCGTCGCGCCGTGGAAGCAGCGTACGACCACCACC
>CAZJMO010000178.1:1673-7386 GCA_964547085.1 uncultured Fibrobacteraceae bacterium
GCTCGAGGCGCTGCAGGCCGAGGACCTGTTCTCGGCCGAGTCGTGGCGCGTGTTCGGGCTGTCGCGGATGCAGCTGCTGGGGCTGGGCGCGGTCGGCGGCGCGGCGGCCGGCGGCGTGATCGACATGGCCGTCGGCGGCGCCAGCTTCCTGGCGGGCACGTTGATCGGCGGCGGCATCGGCGCGGCGACCACGTTGTTCGCGGCCAACAAGCTGGTCGACGTGAAGGTGCTCCAGGTACCGATGGGCCGCCGCAAGCTGGTGGCCGGGCCGTCCAGGAACCGCAACCTGCCGCACGTGGTGCTCGGCCGGGCGCGGCTGCATCACGCGCTGGTGGCGGGGCGATCGCACGCGCAGCGCGGCGCGCTGGACCTGGGCGCACACGCGCGCGAGCTGCTGACGCCGCTGGAGGATTCGCGGCGGCGGGCGATGGAGAAGCTGTTCGGGCGGTTGCGCGGGGGCCGGGACGTGGGCGCGACCACGGCGCGGCTGGCCGAGGAGATCGCAGCGGTGTTCGAGGCGGACGAGGGTCAGCGCTCCTGATCCCTCAGCATCGCGAGGTAGAGATCCTCCACCTTCTGCCGCGCCCACGGCGTCCGGCGCAGGAATTTCAGACTCGACTTCACCGACGGATCGCTGTTGAAGCAGCCGATCTTGATGCGCCAGCCGAGTTCGGCCCAACCGTAGTGGTCGACCAGGGCGGTGACGATGTGCTCGAGGGTCTTGCCGTGGAGCGGGTTTTTCGGCTGCTGGTCGGTCATGGTCGTTCCGTTGGTGGAGTGGTCGGTCGGTTCGCGGTGCTGCGGCAGTCGAGTTCGTTGCAGATCGTCAACGTCGCCGCACCGGCCTCCGATGTCGAGGTGAGCGCCAACCGGAACGGTCGGCGCCCACCCGGATCGATCGGTTTCTACCGGAACATATCCTTGACCTGTCCCCAGGGCACGCTCTGATTGCCAACGGTGCCGGACAATTCACCCGGTGTCCCGCCATCGACGCCCGCCAACCAGGAGCCGGCGTCGCTGAAATCGGTGCAGCCCGTGGTCTCCAGCAACAGGGACGCGCCGGTGCCGTCGGCCTCCGTCGGCCACGGAGTCGCGTCGTCATAGGTCATGGTGAAGACCACGGCATCGAACGCGTCGAGGATGAAGATCGTGTCGCCGCCGCTGCCCAGGCCGAAGCCCTCGCCGGCAGGATCGAAATCGTTGGCGTTCAGGTTGCTCACGCCCGGATAGACGACGCTGAATTCGCTGGAGTCGGCGGCCAGGACCAGGACCTCGCCCACAGCCAGCGTGCCGACCAGATAACAGTGGGGGTGCGTGTCATGGGGAACCCCCGGATCGCCGTCGACCAGATGCAGACCCGTCAAGTCGATGGGCGCGTCGCCGCGGTTGTAAAGCTCGATCCAGTCGCCGCTGTCGTTGGCGTCGTTGTACATCAGTTCGGTGATGATGAGATCCTGGGCCGTCGCGACGCCGGCCAGGGCGACGACGACGAGGATCATGATAACCTTGCGCATGATTTTCCCTCCTGTTGAGGCGCCCATTTCGACAATGAAATGAGCGCCGGGTCCCTGGTTCATGTTCGCTCTACCTCAGATAGTTGCTGACGGCCGTCGCTCTCGCCGACGCGTGGGTATTCAGCTCGGAAATCGCCATCTGGAAATCTCCGCTGCCGCTCAGGAACGTATACCCGCTGATCTCGGCCGTCGCATAAGGCTCGATCAACGCCGCATAGGCAGCGTACGTGGACTGGATCGTGCTCGTGTTGAAGGCGCCTTCGATGATCTCGGCCACATAGCCGTCGTACTTGGCGCGATAGACCTCGTCCGCGTACAGGTACTCGATCAGGGGCCATTGGCCGCGTTCCAGATTCGAGAAATCCAGGGCCAGGGAACCGGGCCGCTTCCCTTCGTCCAGAGCTTCGTTGTTGTCCCAGTTGATCCAGATCAGCTTCGCCGTGACCGGATCGTTGTAGAGGAAATAGTTGTGGGTCATCCGTCCGTAGGTGTCCCAGTTCTGGATCACCGTGTTGACGGCCAGGTACTCGAGGAACACGTCGGTATCGAAAACGGCGTCCAGGTTCGCGCGCCAGGTCGCGGCGTTCGTGATGCGGGTGCCGTCGTGCAGGAAGTCGAACAGATCCTCGATGTCCGACCAGTCGGAATCGTCCTCGTTGGTCTTCTTCACGAAAACGTCTTCACTGAACGTGCCCTGGACGAAGGCGGCGCCGACACCATCGGGCTTGTACAGGTTGCCGTCGTTATCGTCGAACTGGGTGTCCAGAACGGTGTCGCTGACTTCTTCGACCATGGTGTAGACGCCGAAATAGATCGGGCCCTCCCCATAGTCGACATAGAGGGTGTAGAAGGCCGTGTGGGCCCCGGCCATCCCGGTGCTGCGGAAGATGTCGCCGGCGACTTTTTCTCGCAGCATCGATCGGTCCTGGTAGTTGTTCTTGAGGCTCAACTTCTTGAAGCCGTAGAACCGCTGATTGTCGATCTGCGGGTACGTGTCCTCGAACTCGTCGAAGTCCAGCTTGAAGGACAGCTTCAGGATTCCACTCTGCCAGGTCGACACCAGGCTGGAGTTGCCCTTGAAACGCACGCCGACCCGATACCACTCGGTGTCGTTGTAGAACACTTCAGCGGGAACGAACACCGGATCTTCGTCGGAAACATCCAGCGAACCGCCGCCGACACCGAAGTCACCGTACATGTCGGTCATGTCGTCCAGCATGGTCTGCCAGCGTTCCGCGGTGATGACCATGTCGATCCGCTTGACGGTGTTGTCCGCGAAGACCTCGTCGAAATTCGGGTCCGCGTCCTTGCTGTGGGTCGCGATGGTCCAATCGGTGGCCTCGAATTCGGTATCGTCCGGCGTGTCCTCGGACGTGGTCGGCTCGGTGGTATCCTCGTTGCTGCAGCCGGCCATGAGGGCGACGAAAAGGATAAGGATGACCGGGGTCAAGACCCTCAGCATCGAACGGTCGCTTGGATTTTTCATGAGAGACGCTCCTGGATCGAATATTGGAAACCGGGCGAGCGATCGTTGACAGACCTAACCCGCGAGGTCGAAATATCTTTCGGCCTGAAACGATATGATGAGCTCGGCTCGTCGGAATTCGGCTGAAGGACGGCGGCTGGTATGGTCCAACGCTTACGCTGTCGTATGGATGGGCGGATTATCGCAGCAAGGGATCGCGAGGCGATCCGGCGTCAGCGCGATCGCGACCGCGCCTTCGTCAACCGGAACACCTTGCCCGACGGCAGCCGCAGCAGCGTCACGTCCACCAGCGTCGTGCGGAACGGCTGCACGATCCGGCGCAGGTTGGCGGCCGTGAGCCGGATGCGCACCGGCAGGAAGCGGATGTCGGACGACTGCGGCTCGTGGCCGGTGATCTCGAAGTCGAGCGGCGCGGCGTTGTCGAGGAGATCGACCAGCTCGTGCTTGCCGCCACGTTTCTCGAAACGCTGGGTGCGCAGGTAGTAGGTCACGGTGCCCGGGTGATGCCGGTTGCGGTGCTTGTCCTCGATCATGGTCTCGAGGCGCGTCTGATCGCGGCGACCGCCGGAGTTGAATGTGATGTCGTGCTCGTCGACGTCGGCGCCGTACTGGGCGCGCAGGCGGAAGATGAGCTGCGAGTGTCCCTCGTACTGGGCACGCGGATTCCAGTCGGTGACGCGACCCTTGAGGCGGGACGCGCGCTTGAGGGTGCGCTTCGTGTGTGCGCGCCAGTCGGCGGCGAGGCGGGCGTAGGCGTCGTCATCCGGCGTCGACAGCGCCTCGACCAGGAGCGGCAGCACCTGCTTGCGCGTCTTGGCGCCGTTGACGATGCCCAGGTCGTCGCCGGAGTGCGCGGTTTCATACAGGAGGGCGAACGGGATCTCGCGGCGGGTGTCGGCGAGGCCGGAGAGGTCGAAGCGGTACCAGTCGCGGGTGACGGTCTCGCCGGCGAGGCGGGAGTCGATCTCCTTGAGTACCGCGGCGGCGTCCAGGGCGTAGGCCTCGGGCGTGGGTTCCACGGTCACGAGGTTGACGTTCAGGTTGCAGGCGCTCGTGCGGACGGTGTTGTCGGCGGAGTCCTCCTTGACGTAGCGGATGGGGATGACGCGCAGGGCGCTCAGCGTCTGCGAGCCGATGGCGCAGAACTCGCGCACGCCGAGGTCGTCCATGCGACGGCCGGGCTGCAGGAAATGGAGGTGCAGGTCGAGGGTCTTGGAGGCGCCGAACTCCAGCTCGTCGAGCACGCGCATCCCCGGATCCACGCCCTGGAAGATCTGCCGCGACCACCGCGCCAGCACGCCCCGCCCCACGTGCGCCAGGCCGCTGCCGAAGTTGGCGCCGGCCAGATAGACCAGGTTGTTGATTGGCGACGGCGTGCGAGGAAAGAGGCGCATCCAGTTGCGCACGACCAAGGCGCCGGTGCTGTGGATGACGACGTGGAAGCCTGAGGTGAGGAGGGGTTTGTAGCGGGGGGAGTTTAGGGCTCGTTCCATGGCGAAGGAAATGTCGTCTAGGGAGATGCCGTCGCTTAGGGAGATCCAGCGGCTTAGGTTTATGTCTAAAACTTTGGTTGGGCCGAAGTGGTGGCGGAGGTCGGTGGGGAGGGGGCCGTAGATGTCTTCGGCAGAGGTGGATTTGCCTTCGGAGCTGTAGCCGTGGATTAGGAGGATGGGGTTCATCGGGATTCTCCTAACGGCTGGTACCGGCCGGGGCGAGTGTCAGGTTATTACTGTTCCTGTACAGTTAGGCATTGTTTCGCTCGTCAAACTTGAACTCTATTCCACATTTCTCTATAACCAGACGCTAGAATGATTTTTAGTCGCTCCATTTCGTTGTGGGAAATCCAACTTGTTGGCCGTTTGGTGCGTTTGACTATCGCGTGAGAGAGATCTGACGATAGCCTCGCATTGTGTATCTCCTCAATCGCGTTGTACAGCTTCGGATAGTGTGTAGCAAGCCTTCCAGTCGGGGAGCCCAGCACACCACCAATATTTCCTAATGTGTAACCACCTAGAGTTGGCGCCTCAAGTCGATACAGTGCATCCAATACGATGTCATTGATTGTATCAGATAGATTCACCCACGATGTTGGATCAGTTTCAGAACAAGCTCTCCATCTGGAAAATTTCTTGACCATATCGCTGTAGATGGCACCTAGGAACCTTCGCCAGTTCTGGCTGCCGAGCCTTTTACCGAGTACGTTCTCCACGAATTTCCCAACTGGACAGTCGCCCCGCGAGAGGCGGCCAATCAGTCCGGCGGACCGAAGCGAATGTTGAGCTAGTACGTGAATACCGCGAATGGGCTTGTCGACCTGCAAGTTATCGGCAATGAGCATCTCCGCTGCGATTAGTGCTGGGTCTGCGATTTTTTCTCGTGCTAATTGGTTCAGCAATAATGCGAGGGACGGCTCACCAATTTGTTCAACCTGCAGATAGCGCACCATCTCTGTTCGAGCCCACCAGTTACGATTCCAATTCACGTTGTAACGCGTTCGAGTCCACGACAGCTTGTTGTAGGCCAAAAGAGTACTGACGGCAGCTACTCGTACTTCTGGATCTTGATCTCTTGACGAGTTCGTGAGGCGCGAAAGGCAGTAATGATAGAGACTAGATAGATACGTACTATGAAGCCTGCCGCGCATAGCAGTAATTAAACGGCCCTTCAGGAATTTGTGTGGGTAGCCACGGCCAGCTGACCAACACGCGACCTC
>CAZJMO010000179.1:0-7355 GCA_964547085.1 uncultured Fibrobacteraceae bacterium
CCTCGTCGCTGCGCATGTTGGCGAAGACGACCACGACCTCGAGCTTGCGCTGCATCTCGTGGATCGCCTCGAGCGCGGCCAGGAGAGCGCCGGCGCCGGCGCCGAGGGTGCCGCGATGGTCTTCCAGATCCGGTAACGCCGCCTCCAGGTCCGCGAACGACTGCTCCCACGTTTCCCAGTCCGGGAAGATCAGGCCGAGACGCCACTTGTAGCGGTCGTCGATCTCGTGGCGTGAGCGGGTACTGCCGGAAGGGGACATCTGGTCGTCGTCATGGAGCGGACGAGGGCGGCGGGGCATACGGATCTCTCCCGTTCGAAAGGGTCGTGTCGATAAGTCTGGAAGTTAAAACACGACGGCACCGCCTGCCAACTACGCAGACGGCGCCGTGTCGCTTCCGCTACTTGCGGCGGTAGGCGGCCGGCAGCAGGTAATCGTATAACCTGCCGTCGCGGCCGAGGGTCTCGGAGTGCCCGATGAAGAGATAGCCGCCGGGCACGGTGTGCCGGTGGAACCGCTCGACCAGCCCGTCGCGCGTGGGACGATCGAAGTAGATCAGCACGTTGCGGCAGAACACCCCGTCGAACGGCTTCTTGAACGGAAAGGTGGTGTTCATGAGATTGTGCCGGCGGAACACGACCTCGTTGCGGATCGCGTCGACGACCTGCCATGTGCCGGCCTGCGGCCCGCGGCAGAAGTACTTCCGCTGGAGCGCGTCGGGCATCTGCTTGAGCCGGTCGTCGCTGTAGACGCCCGCCATGGCCGTGCGCAGCGCGGTGGCCGAAATGTCGGTGGCCAGCAGGAGCGGCTTGAGGCCGGCGTAATCGCCGCCGAACGCTTCCTTCATGAGCATGACCAGCGTGTAGGGCTCCTCGCCGGTCGAGCAGCCGGCGCACCAGAAGCGCACGTTGCAGCCGTCGGCCCGGTGCCTGGCCGCCACGTCCGGCAACACCGTCTCGGCGAAGTAGTTGAAGTGGCTGTTCTCGCGCCAGAAGAACGTGTGGTTGGTGGAGATCCGGTTCGCCAATTCCTCCAGACCGTCGCCCGATTCATCGGCCCGAAACCAGTCGGGGCAGGACTGGAAGTCCGGGATCTGCCTATGACGCTACACTTTCTGGAGCCGCCCGACGACCAGCGACCGCTTCTGCTCGGTGAGGTTGATGCCGAAGTTGTCGTAGACGAGCCGGCGAATGGCCTGGAATTCAGCCTCGCCGATCTGTAGCGGCTCGGCCGGCCTGGGAGAGAGCTTCAAGCCCATGAATGTACCTCGGAAAGTCGTGGCGGGCGAACGGCACTAGACAGCGATCGGGAGCCCGATACTCTGCAGAGTCTCGAGGAACTTCTTCTTCTCGATCGGCTTGACGACATAGCCGTCGCAGGCGTTGGTGAACGCCGCCATCACGTTGTCCTGATCCTCGAGCGCGGTGGTCATGATCACGTGGGCGCGCTCGGCGTCGGTGACGCCGTGTTCCTGTTCCAGCGCGCGCAACCGCTTGAGCGTTTCCTGACCGTCCATGCCGGGCATCATGATATCGAGACAGACGAGGTCGTACCGCTCATTCGCCATCAAGACCTGCTTGAAGGCGCCGACCGCCTCGTTGCCGTTCACGGCCACGTCGCACTCGGCATAAGCCTGGAGGTAGCGGCAGAGCAACCGCCTACTGATGAAATCGTCCTCGACTACCAGAACTCGCATGACTGTTCCTTCATCGCGTGGTGCTCGAGCGTCGGCCGGCGTGTGGCGGGGCGGGGCTTTTCGAACCCGCCGCCGCCACGATTCTCCCTTAACTTATCGGCCGGTGCCCACGGTTCTTTATCGCGGAAATTCCCAACTTGTCCCGGAGCCTCGCCGTGCCTGAACTCCCCGAAGTCGAGAGCATCGCCCGAGCGTTGCGCGACAACCTGCAGGAACGCCGTTGCACCGACCTCGACGTCCGTTTCGGCGGTGTTCTGGCGCCCTCGCCCGAAGCGGTGCGCAACGCCGTGGTCGGTCGCGTGCTGGCCGCGGTCGAACGCCACGGCAAATACCTGATCCTCCACTTCGACGGCCCCGCCCCCTCGCACGTCATGGTCCATCTGCGCATGACCGGCCAGATCTTCGTCCTCGACGGCTACATCCCCGACAAGCACGTCCACGCCGTATTCGACTTCGAGGGCCGACCCGTCCACTACCGCGACATCCGCAAATTCGGCCGCTGGACCGTCGTGGGCCCCGACTGGCGCGTGGCGGATCTCGCCCACGTCGGCCCGGACATGCTACAGGTGCGATTCGACGACTGGTCCGCGCGCGCCGGCCGCAGGCGGTCGCCGATCAAGTCCGTGCTGCTGGACCAGGGCGTGGCCGCCGGAATGGGCAACATCTACGCGGACGAAGCCCTCTTCCGTGCAGGCGTGCATCCGCTGGCGCGACCGGCGGATCTGGACCGAGAGACTCTGCATCGGGTGCTGCGGGAAGCCAAAGCGGTGCTGCGCCTGGCGATCCGGCACGGCGGCACGACGTTCCTGAACTTCACGGATTTCCACGGAAGGCCGGGGAATTTCCGGCGGCGGCTGCGGCTGTACCGGCGCGCAGGCGAGCGGTGCGGACGGTGCGGTGCGGTGATCGAACGGCTGGTCATCGGCGGACGGTCGGCGTGTTTCTGCCCCGTGTGTCAGGGAGATCCCGGACCGGAACCGGAACGGTCGTGATCGTGGGCCGAACGCCCCGGCTCCCCGGTCCGCAATTGGAAAGAAATTCTTATTTTCGGCGCCTTAAAGATAGTCGCCGCAAGGAAATACATCATTCTTCAATTATTCTCCGGGGGTTGAAATCACTCGCAGAACGCGATACACTTTCTCCTCTTATCAGCATCTTTTGACGAACATTATAGCGAAATGTAAACAAAGCCCCGCCAGAAACACGGACGTCGTTGCGAGGCGCACAAGGGAGCATCCCCTGTCGGCGACGGATTCGCACTATTCCCAATTTCTTTGGAATTTGATCCCCAGATGTCCATCACGTCAATCACGACCGGTATTTCGATCTAGCATCCTCTTGAATCTGCGTCTCTGCCGGTCCCGCCCCGAAACGGGAGAGGGACAATCATGCATCTTAGCGAATTCCGCACGATCCTGGTGCTCGCACTCGTCAGTTGCGGGCTGTTGGCCGGCGCTGCGACCGGCGCAACCATCACCGTGCCTGCGGATTACGGCACGATCCAGCAGGCCATCGACGCGGCCGTGCCTGGAGATACGGTTGCAATCTCGGCGGGAAACTATGAAGAACAACTGCATATCACGAAGAACAACCTCACCCTGGCCGGCGCCGGCGTCGGCAGCGTGACCGTTCTCTCGCCCGCCGACCTGCCTCTGTTCTACACCACCACCATCGACAACTACCCCATCGTGTTCATTGACGGCTGCACGGGCGTCGCACTCTCCGGAGTGACGATCGACGGCGCCGGCCGCGGCAACGCCAACTACCGTTTCCAGGGCATCGCGTTCTGGAACGCCGGCGGCGCAGCGACCGACGTGAACGTGAACAACGTCATCGACACGCCGTTCAGCGGTTCCCAGCACGGCGTCGGCGTCTACGCGTACAACAACACGGGCGGACCGTACGTCGTGAACCTGACGCGTGTCCGCGTCGACAACTACCAGAAGGGCGGCATCGCGCTGAACGGCGGCGGCCTGACGGCCAACGTCGTGGACTGCACGACCATCGGCCGCGGGGCCACCGACGTCACGGCCCAGAACGGCATCCAGCTCTACGGCACCACCGGCGGCACCATCGAGGGCTGCGATGTGTCCGGCAACATCTACACCGGGGACGGATGGGCCGCCTCCGGCATCCTCTTGATCTCGGCCGGTGCCGTGGACATCACGGGCACCTCGGTGGCCGACGGTGATCCGGCCGTCTACTGCCAGGACACCAATGCCACCGCGACGAACGTGTCCATCGCCAACAGCGACGTCGACTCCGGCAACGGCTTCTACGTCCGCATCCAGAGCGGTTTCGCAAAGGCCGGCGGCGATGACCTCGATGTCGAGTTCGACCCCTCGCCCTTCGGTGACGCCATGGCGACCAAGGACGCCGCCAAGGCGACCGGTGCCGTCCAGATCACCAATTGCAGGTTCGTCGGCCAAACCACGGGCTACGGGTTCGCTGCGTCGAACTACGTCGTGGAGGACCTGATCGACGTCGACATGACCGGCACAGAGATCAGCAACTGGGAATACGGCCTCGTGGCCTACGGGTCCGGCGGCGAGGTCGAGATCGATGCGCACGACAACGGCATCTTCGGCAACGCCTACGGCTTCTACGCCAGCAGCGCATTGGCATCCACCCAGAACGCCTCGGGCAACTACTGGGGCATCACCGATCCGACGGCCTTTGCGCCGGACTTCATCGACGGCGCGATCGACTACACGCCGTGGATCGGCGGCGGCACCGACCTCGCGCCCGGTTTCGCGGGCGACTTCAGCGAGGTCTGGGTGGACGACGACGGCCCGCAGATCGGCGCCGAGGGTCGGTTGGCCGAAGCCCTGTCGTTCGCCGCGTTGACCACGCTTCACGTGGCGCCCGGCGAGTTTGTCGGCACGGCCCAACTCGTGGTCGACGGCGACCTCCAGGTGCTCGGCGACCCGGCCGATCCGGCGATCCTTCGCCCGGGCTTCTCGACCGGCGGATCCGGTGACGCACGCGGCTGGTGGCTCGTCGGCGACGGCGACTCCCTCGACATGCGCGACCTGATCCTGGACGGCGACGGCCACGATATCTATCAAGCCGTCCGCGCCGTGGGCGGCGGCCAGATCATCGACTGCGGGTTCCGGAACATCTCCTATCCGGGCTACAGCGGCGTCGCCATTGCCGCGTTCGGCGCGACGCCGTGGACCATCCGCGGCTGCACGTTCGAGAACATCGGACGCATCGGCGCCTTGCTCTGGTCCGACACCCTCGTCGAGGACTGCGTCTACACCGGCAAGGGCGTAGGCGACCACCTCGACTACTTCGCCGACATCGGCGGCGGCGCCAACGTCACCGTCCAAGGCTGTACCGTCACCGGCAACCTCGGCGTCGCCAGTTCGGACGGGTCCACATCGGCTGCACTCATGGCGACGACCTTATACGGCGACGGAACCACGGTCACGTTCACGGACAATACGCTGACCGGCAACACGGTCGGCGCCGCGATCGGCTACGACGCCGCCGACAACACCGTTGCCGTGGTCACCGGCAACAACCTCGCCGACAACGAGTACGGCATCGAGAACACCGGCCCCAACGTCGTCGACGGACTCGGCAACTGGTGGGGCGACAGCTCGGGCCCCGAGCATCCCACGCTCAATCCCACCGGCCTGGGCAGCAAGGTCAGCGACAACGTCGACTTCGACCCCTGGCTCGGCCGCGGATCCTTCGGCATCGTCCAGGACCTGGACACCATCAACTGCGGCGACAACAACACCGCGACGCTCACCGTCCAGCTGACGACCGACGAGTTCACGCCGCCGGTCTTCGGCTTCAGCATGCTCATCCACACGACGGCCGAGGTCGAGTGGGCCGATCCGTCCAGCCTGGCTCCGTTCGGCGCCACGACCAGGTTCTTCTTCATGGACCAGGGCAACGGCGTCTACATGATCTCCGGCACCACGCAGGGCGATCCGACCCAGCCCATCGTGACCGACGGCGTCCACGATCTCTTCGAGATCACCGCGACGTCGCTCACCGAGGGCATCGCCGACATCACGTTCACCAGCCCCGTGCTGCGTGATCCCGACAACGTCCCGATCGCCGCGTTCGCCACCGGAACCCAGATCACGGTCGACTGCACGGCCCCCGCGGCGATCACCGCGATCACGGCCGAGCCCGGCCACAACAAGGTCGATGTGAGCTGGACCCATAACGGCCTCGACGTCGACCACTACGCCGTGTTCCGCGGCCTGTGGTACGACACCGATCCCGGCACGACCGCGTACCCCGAGTACGACGACCTGACTGGTGACGTCGAACCGACCCGCCCGGCCGACTATGCGGCCGCGCTGGCCAGCGCCGAGTGGGCCCCGATCGCCGACATTCCCGCCGGCACTCTGACGCTCACCGACAACGCCATGACCGAAGGTCGCGGCGTCTACTACTACGAGGTCTTCGCGATCGACGCCGGCACCAACGCCGGCGCTCCGGCGCCCGACAACGATCGCGCGACCAACTACTGGCTCGGCGATGTCAAGGAAGACGACGGTGTCGTGGACGTCATCAACGACATGACGGTGCTCGGCGACTGCTTCGGCGTCGACAGCAACCACGGACGCTACAACAACATCTGCGACGTCGGCCCCACAGACGACTGGAGCCGCACCGGCATCCCCGAGACCGACAACTGGATCGACTTCGAGGATCTCATGGTCTTCGCCATGAACTTCGGCGTGGTCGGCGCCAAGGCTGATCGGTTCGTCGCCACGAGCATCGATCTGGCCTGGGTCCGTCTCGCCGAGAATCGCTGGGCGCTGCGCCTGAACGGCGGCCAGGGCCTGCAGGGCGTGCGGATCCGCGCCGACCTGCCGACCGACGCCCTGGTCAACGTCACGGCGGGCGATCTGCTCGACGCACAGTCCGCGCCCACGTTCCTGCGCAATGTCGGTAACGGTCTCGACGCCAACCTGGCCGTCATCGGCAACGGCGCGGCGTTCACCGGCGCGGGTGACCTCGTCGTCGTCGAGTTCGCCGGCGCGATCCCCGCGGGCGACCTGACCATCGACGCCCGCAACATCGAGAACGGACGCCTCGAGATCGGTCTCAGCGAGACCACCGACACGGAGATTCCCAACGTCTTCAAGCTCGGCGCGGCGTATCCGAATCCGTTCAACCCCTTGACGCACATCCGGTTCTCGTTGCCCGAGTCGCAGCGCGTCGTGCTCGCGGTCTACGGCATCGACGGCCGGAAAGTGGCCACCCTGGCCAACGAGATTTACGCTGCCGGTAGCTACGAGGTGATCTGGAGCGGTCGCGACGACGCCGGCCAGACCGTCGCCTCCGGTGCGTATTTCTATCGGATCGACGCCGGACCGTACAGCCAGGTCCGCAAGATGACCCTCATCAAGTAGATGCTATCCGGGGCCCCGGCACAACCCGGGGCCCCGACCAAGTCGATATCAAAATGAAGGGATCCGAAATGAAATCCCACCATGTCCGCATCGCCGTCGGCCTCTTGCTGATCCTCGGCATCCTGGCGGTCGGCCAGGCTTCGGGCGCCGACCTCTACGTCGGCCCCGCCCAGACCTACACCACCATCCAGTCCGCCGTGGACGCCGCCGCCGTCACCGGCGACGTGATCTACGTCGAGGCCGGCACCTACGTCGAACAGGTGCTCGTCGACGGCAA
>CAZJMO010000180.1:0-496 GCA_964547085.1 uncultured Fibrobacteraceae bacterium
GCCTGAGCTGGTCGCCGGACGGCCGCGAGGTCGTGCTGGTGGCCAAGAGCGGTAACCGCGAGACGCTGCACACGATCGACGTGGCGAGCGGGGACGTGACGCGGAGCTGGGAGCTGGAACTGGATGTGGCGGCCAATCCGGCGTGGTCGCCGGGCGGCGGCATCGTGGCGCTCGTCGGGACGAACCTGGGGCGGACCGACCTCTATCTGCTCGAGATGACGCCCGGCGCGCTGGACGACCTCGGCGTGCGGGACGGCGTGTCGCCGCGGACCCTGCCGAGCGGCGCGCGGCTGTTGCGCTTGACCGACGACGCGGGAGACGAGGGCGCGCCGGCGTGGTCGCCGGACGGCCGCCGGCTGGCGTTCTCGTTCAACCCGCTGGCGTCGGTCTCGTTCGAGCTCGAACTGCTGCCCGCAGGCCGCAAGCGCCTGCTGACCGCGGGCGCCGTCGACACCAGCCGGATCGCGCCGTCGCCGGCGGTCGAGATCCTGGAGGT
>CAZJMO010000180.1:506-1159 GCA_964547085.1 uncultured Fibrobacteraceae bacterium
GGACGGCCGGCGATGCCGTCTCTACGAGCCCGACGAACGCCGCCGCGATCCGGTCTGGGTGGACGCCCGCACGCTGGCGATCATCGACAGCCGCGACGGGATCGACAACGTGGCCGTGGCGCGCCTCGACTCGACGGACTGCCGCGTGGCCTCGGACCGCCGACTGACCAACGTCCTGGGCGGCGTCCAGCGCCTGAGCTACGCCGCGGCCACCGACCGCCTCGTCTTCAGCGCCTTCCACGACGCGGGCTACGAACTCTACGCCGCCGACCGTTTCCTGGCGTCGTGGTCGCACCGGGACGCCGGCGGACGCGACCCGCAGCCGGTGGTCGTTGAGCCGCCGCAACTGATCACCCGCGCCGGCGCGGCCGACACCGTCCGCATCGATCCCGACCGCATCGGCCTGATCGACGCCTACCACCCGCGCTTCCGCGTCGACGCCTCGCGCGCCGGCGCCGGCGGCAACGTCTACTGGACCGCCGCCGGCGGCCTGGGCTTCGCCATCATGGGGACCCTGACGGACGACCGCGGTGCGCGCCGCATCGACGACACCCGAGACGGCAGCCGTGACATGGATGGAGATGACGTCGCAATAGCCCCGTGACGCAAGGTCGTGATACAGGGCCACAAGCTCATCCACGAGGTCTGGAACG
>CAZJMO010000180.1:1169-7349 GCA_964547085.1 uncultured Fibrobacteraceae bacterium
GACTTCCTGCTGAACTTCTACGGCGCGATCGACAACAGCGATCTTGGCGCCAGCTACACCTTCCTCAAGCGCCGCATCGACCTCTCGGTCGGCGCGTTCCTCTACAACAACTACTACAACTCGGTGCTCACCAGCGTCGGCGAACTGCTCACCGACGACACGCTGTTCAAGGAGAAGAACTACGGTTTCTTCGGCCGCGTGAGCTACCCGCTGTCGACCTTCGACCGCGTGGACCTGGACCTGCAGATCCTCAACAGCGACCGCACCAATTACGATTTCGACGCCGCGGGTTTCCTGGTGCCGACCGCCGATCGCCGCAGCCGCCTGCTGCAGCCCACGCTGGGCATCGTCCACGACAACGCCCTCTTCGGCCTGCACGGGCCGGTGGCGGGCAGCCGCTGGGCGCTCAGCGTGGCGCGCGGCCTGCCGCTGTCGAGCAGCAGCCTGGACCGCTGGAACGTGGTCGCCGACCTGCGCAAGTACTGGCTCCCGTCGCGCCGCACGAGCCTGGCCGCGCACCTGACCTTCGCACATTCCGGCGGCGACGACCCGCGCGCGTTCGTGGTCGGCGGCCCGTGGACCCTGCGCGGCTACCGCTACTACGACTACCAGACGATCGACCACCTGGCCGGCACCAACATGGCGCTCGCCAGCCTGGAGTACCGCCTGCCGTTCATCGATTACCTCGTCTTCGGCTGGCCCGGTCGCTGGGGCCTGGCCGGGCTTGGCGGCGTGGCGTTCTTCGACATGGGTTGCGCGTGGCGCGACGAGGTCCGGTTCTTCGGCCGCGACGATGATGATCACTGGGGCCTGGCCGACCTGCACGGCGATTTCGGCCTCGGCCTGCGGGCGAACGTCGGGTTCCTGCCGCTGAAACTCGACTGGGCCTGGCGGACCGACCTGCGGCGCGTCGACGGGAGCATGTTCCATTTCTCGATCGGGCCGAATTTCTAGCCCTGAAACGGCGTCTCGCGGCGCCTTCGGCCGACCGTGCCTTTCCCTCTTTCCCGTGCCCGGCGAAGCCGCTATCTTGCCCGCACACCCGACGCCGCGAACTGCTTCCGAGAAGGATCTCCCCGTGACCGATCTGCTTTCCAGCCTGAATTCCGCCCAGCGCGACGCCGTCACCGCACCGGACGGCCCGGTCCTCGTGGTCGCCGGCGCCGGCAGCGGCAAGACCAGGGTGCTCACCACGCGCATCGCCTGGCTCCTGGAGCAGGGCGTCCATCCCGGCGAGATCCTGGCCTACACGTTCACGAACAAGGCCGCCAAGCAGATGAAGGAGCGCGTCGCCGCGACCGTGGGCGAGGAGCGCGCGCCGTTCTGGATCGGCACCTTCCACGCCACCGGCGCGCGCATCCTGCGCACCCACGCCGACAAGCTGGGCCTGCCGCGCGACTTCGCGATCTACGACAGCGACGACCAGAAGCGCCTGCTGAAGGGCATCCTCACCGACCTCAACATCGACTCCAAGCAGTTCGCGATCCCGGGCGTGCGCGTGGCGATCTCGAACTGGAAGAACGAGGACATCGACCCGGTGCACGCCAAGGAAGCCGCCGGCTCGTACGTCGAGGAGGTCTACGCCAAGATCTACGAGGCCTACCAGAAGGCGCTGCGGCACTGCAAAGCCGTGGACTTCGACGACCTCATCCTGGAGACGGTGCACCTGCTCGAGCAGCACGACGACGTGCGCGAATACTACGCGGGCAAGTTCCGGCACGTCCTGGTCGACGAGTTCCAGGACACCAACAAGCTCCAGCTGGTGCTGATCAAGGCGCTCAGCTGCGTCCACGGCAACGTCTTCGTCGTCGGCGACGACGACCAGGCGATCTACGGCTGGCGCGGCGCGCGGGTCGAGAACATGCTGGAGTTCGATCGCCTCTTCCGCGGCGCGGTGACCTTCCGCCTGGAGCAGAACTACCGCAGCCTGGGCATCATCCTGGACGCCGCCAACTCGGTGATCTCGCACAACAAGCAGCGCAAGGGCAAGAACCTCTGGACCGACGCCGGCCGCGGCGATCCGGTGTCGGTGGAGCAGCAGGTCGACGCCGAGGACGAGGCTGCGCGCGTGGTCGAGATCGTGCGCGAGGAGATCGCCAAGGGGCGGCAGCGCGGCGACATCACCGTGCTCTACCGCACCAACGCCCAGTCGCGACTCATGGAGGACGCCCTGCGCCGCGCGCGCGTGCCGCACCAGGTGGTCGGCAGCGTGCAGTTCTACGAACGGCGCGAGATCCGCGACCTGCTGGCCTATCTCAAGCTCATCGGCAACCCGGCCGACGAGGTGTCGATGCAGCGCGTGATCAACCAGCCCAAGCGCAAGATCGGCCAGACCACGGTCGCTCGCCTGATCGCCTGCGCCCGCGACAACGAACTGCCCGTCGGCGACCTCGTCATGCGACCGGATCTGCTGCAGATCGCCTGCGGCAACGCGGCCGGCAAGCGGGTGATGTCGTTCCTGACGAAGCTGGCGGGCTGGCGGCGCATGGCGGTCGAGGAATCCAACGTGCCGGCGCTGCTCGAGCACATCATCGCCGACATCGACTACGAGAACTTCCTTCATATCGACGAGCCCGACACCGCCGCCACGCGGATGGAGAACGTGGCCGAACTGGTCAACGGCACGCATGCGTTCCACGAGGCGTCCGACGGCGGCAACCTGGGGCAGTTCCTCGAGCAGACCGCGCTCGTGGCGGACCAGGACACCATCCAGGACGGCGAGGGCGCGGTCCGGCTGATGACCATCCACACGGCCAAGGGCCTGGAATTCCCCGTCTGCGTGGTCACCGGCTGCGAGGACAATCTGCTGCCGCACGTCACCAGCGCGGACACCGAAGACGGCGTGGAGGAGGAACGACGTCTCTTCTACGTCGCGATCACCCGCGCCATGCGCCGGCTCTACCTGCTGCACGCGTCGCGCCGTCGCCGCTTCGGTTCGTACGAGGACGGGCTGCCCTCGCGTTTCCTGCTCGAGATCCCCGACGAACTCTGCGAGCGCCACGAGGTCGAGCGCGGCTGGGACCAGCCCGTCGCGCGCACGCTCTTCGGCGACAGTTCGCGCATGCCCACGTCCCACCGCGAAAGCGTCCGCCGGGATCGCGCGGCACGCGGTTCGGGCCGCGGACCGGCCGGCCATCGTCCCGCCGCAGAACACGCTCCGTCGCGTGCCGACCTCTTTTCCGCGGACGCCATGGCCCGCAAGAAGGCCGGCCACAAGCCGCCCGCGGGCTGGGACCGCGACGTCGACCAGTCGGCGCCCTACTACGAGGGGCAGACCGTCAGCCACGGCAGCTTCGGCGCGGGCAAGGTCGTGCGGGTCGAGGGAACCGGCCGCGACATCACCGTGACCGTCGATTTCCGCGACTACGGACGCAAGCACATCCTGCCCGCGTTCGCGCCGCTGGTGTCGATCGACTGATCGGCCCGTTCCCTGCAAGGTGGGTTGGAAGACAATTCCGATCCGTGCAGGATCGCACCTCATGGCGTGCGACCAGGGAGCGTAAGGGTTCATGCGACAAACGGTTGAGTGGCGAGCGACCGATTCCGGCCGCGGCGGCGGACGTGCATTCCGCAACGTGGCCGGCGTGGTCGGCGGTGTTGTGCTGCTGGTCCTGGCGGCGCTGCCGGCGGCTGCGGTGACCCCGCCTCGTCCCGATTCCGGCGCGCGTCTGCCCGTCGTGCTCGAGCGCTGGCCGGACCTGCGTCCTGGACGGATGGCGCGCGTGGCGATTCCCTCCATGAGCGACAAGAGCGCCGCCGCGGCCGTCTCCGGTCTGCAACGGGTGCCCGTGATTCCCGGCGACTTCAGCGATCGGGCCGGCGTCGAGAGCTGCACCGCGCTCCAGGGCCAGTTCACCGGCAGTCCCGTCCATGGTTCGGTCCGCGACTACTGGTACGACGCCAGCGGTGGTCGACTCGACGTCGTGGGCGAGGTGGCCGACTGGGTGCGGGCTCCCGAGACGGTCGGTTACTACGCGGATACCGACTACGGCCTGGATCTCTGGAATTCGCCCCGCAACGCGGGCGGTTTCGTGCGGGACGTGGTGGTGGCCGCCAACGCCCGCGGCCTCGACTGGGGTCGCTACGACAACGACGGTCCAGACGGCGTGCCCAACAGCGGCGACGACGACGGCACGGTCGACTGCGCGGTGATCGTCCATGCCGGTGCGGGCGGCGAATGCGGCGGCGCGGGGCTGTGGAGCCACGCGTTCTTCCTGGCCGGCTGGGGTTTCGGCGCCTATGTCACCGACACCCCGCGCAGCGGCGGCGGATTCATCAGCGTGAACGACTACATCCTGGTGCCGGAACAGTCGTGCTCGGGCGACGTGATCGAGATCGGCGTGATCTGCCACGAGTACGGGCATGCGCTGGGTCTGCCGGATCTCTACGACACCGCCGGCGGCCGCGACGGCATCGGCGGCTGGGGCCTCATGGGTTCCGGCGGCTGGGGCGGCGACGGTCGGCATCCCGAACAGCCGACGTTGCCGTGCGCGTGGAGTCGCCGCGAACTCGGCTGGTGCACGGTGACGGAGGTGCGCCAGGACGGTCCGGTGTCGCTGCCGGCGGTCGTCCGCGACGACCAGGTGATCCTGCTGCGGGACCCCAACCAGCCGCAGGACGAGGCGTTCCTCGTGGAGAACCGGCTGCGCGAGGGCGTCGACGGTTCGTTGCCGGCGGGCGGTCTGCTGATCTGGCACATCGACGAGGGCGTGATCGCCGCGCAACGAGCGCTGAACGAGATCAACGCCGGGTCGGTGCCCGGGGTGGCCCTGGAACAGGCCGACGGCCTCGGTCAGTTGAACCGCGTCGTCGGCGGGAACAACGGCGACGCGGGCGATCCCTGGCCGGGTTCCACCGGCTCGACGAGCTTCGCCGCCGGTTCGGTGCCGCCCAGCGACGACAACGCCGGCGCGCCGACGGACGTGGTCGTGCGCGGCATCCCGACGGCCGGCGACCCCGCGGCGTTCATGGTGGAGATCGGGGTCACGGACCTGGACGTGACGGCGCCCGTGGTGTCGGTCCTGGTCCCGGTCGGCGGCGAACGATGGACCCTGGGCGACATGCACGCGGTGACCTGGGCGGTGTCCGACGCCGTCGGCGTCGAGAGCATCGACGTTGCGCTCAGTCGCGACGGTGGTCTGACGTTCCCCGAGACGATCGGACGCGACCTTCCGCCGACGAGCGTGTGGAGCACGACCGTCAGCGGCGTACCGGGCGCGGATCTCATCCTCAAGGTGATCGCGCGCGACGCCGAGGGGAACGCCGGTGAGGCCGTCAGCGGCGTCTTCGACCTGCGCGACCGTTACGCGCCGGGTGTGCTGATGATCTGCAGCATCGACGCGGGCGCCACGCTGCAGCCGGGGGATTCGGTGGACATATCCTGGGACAGCGCGGACAACGTCGCCGTGCGTGCGGTCGCCGTCGAGCTGAGCTGCGACGGCGGATCGACCTGGGAGGATACCGGGAATGCGGATCTCGACGCCGCGGGCAACGCCGTCTGGACCGTTCCGGATCGATCCTGCCGGACGGCGCGCCTGCGCGTCTCCGCGTGCGACGAGGCCGGCAACGTGGGCTGGGACACGAGCGAGGTGTTCGCCATCGGCGGCACGACCACGGACGTTCCGGGCGCGACCGCGCTCGACCTCGGGCCCTGCGTTCCCAATCCGTTCAATCCGCGCGCGGAGATCGTCTTCCGGCTGCCGACTGCGGGCGCGACGCGCATCGCGGTGCACGACGTGGCCGGGCGGCGCGTAAGGACGCTGGTGGACCGCTGGTGCGCGGCGGGCCGTCAGTCGGTGATCTGGGACGGGTGCGACGATCGCGGCCGGGGGGCGGCCAGCGGCGTGTACTGGGTGCGCGCGGTCGGTCCCGGCGGCGGCGCCCTGTTGAAGGTGACGCTGGTGCGGTAGCGACTCAGCGCAGCAGCGTGACCTTGCGCACGGTGCGGTCGTGGCGACCGCGCAGTTCCAGCCAGTAGATTCCCGCTGCGGCGCGGCGGTCCCGGTCGCCGCCGTCCCACGTCCAGACCAGCGGCTCGGCGCCGCTCTCGCGCGATCCGGTGGCCGGTTGCGCGCCCAGGTCCGTGTGCTGCACGATGCGTCCGCGGAGGTCGTAGACGGTGGCCTCGATGCGGTCGGCGCCGGCCAGCCAAAACGCCAGATCGACGGTGTCGACGGCGGG
>CAZJMO010000181.1:0-7332 GCA_964547085.1 uncultured Fibrobacteraceae bacterium
AAATCCCGGTTCGAGGCAGCTCCCCCAACCCCTCGTCGATGGCGGAGGGCGCTGCAGGGGTAGGGGGCGGGGATCCATCGGCAAAGGGAATTCATGCGCAGCATAGCGAAGGCCCCGGTCATCATCGATGACCGGGGCCGCAGCGATTCCCACGCCGATGGATCCGCGCCCCCTACCCCTTCAGCGCCCGGCCCAACGACCCCCAGGTCGGAGAAGCGCCGTAGAGCAGCAGCCCGGCCCGGAACAGCTTCCCGGCCGCCTTGTTCGCCCACCAGATCGTCGCCACCATGAGCACCCATGAAAGCACGACCTGCCACAACGGTGGATTGCTCACACTGATGCGCATGAACATCAGGATCGGTGAGAAGAACGGCACCAGCGAGAGGACCGTCGCCAGGGTCTGGTCGGGAGCCTTGATCACGATCATCATCAGAAGGATCGGCACGACCACGCCCATGGTCAGCACGCCGCTGAACTGCTGCGCGTCCTGCACCGAGTTGCACATGGCGCCGATGCCCGCGTACAGGCTGGCGTACAGGAAATAGCCCAGGACGAAGAACAGCAGGAAGTTGAACCAGAACCACGGCCCGAAGAGCGAGAGATTGATCTCCGCGCCCGCGACCGCGATACCCTGCGCCGATGTCAGCGCACCCGCGGCGGTCCAGACGCCGACCTGCGTGAGCGCAGCCAGACCGATGCCCAGCACCTTGCGCAGCATGAGTTGCTCGGGACGCAGACTCGACAGCAGCACCTCGACCATGCGGCTGCTCTTCTCCTCGATGACCACCGTCAGGTTCTGCTGTCCGTAGACCAGGAGCATGAAGTAGAGGATCATCACCATGAAGATGCCGCCGATGATCCCCACGCTCGCGTCCTGCTCGGATTCGGCGCCCACCGACAGCTTGCGCGAGGTCCACTCGCTCCGCGCCAGGATGAAGCTCTGCTGGTCGGCCGGCACGCCCGCGCGATGGAACCGTTCCTCGCGCAGCACGCGGTTGAGCGCCGGCTGCAGGGTGTCGGCCCGGAGCACATCCGCGCCGACGGCCGTGTTGTAGAACGTGACGCTGGGGTTCTCGTAGAAGTCCGCCTCGATCACCACGCCCGCATCGACGCCCTCGCCCAGAACCATGGACTTCAGTTCCTCGATGCAGACCTCGCGGTCGCCTTCGCACTGGATCGGCTGGATCGCCACGTGCACGTCGCCGCGGTCGGCCAGGACCGCGTTCAGCGGGGCGAGCACCTCGTTCGAGAGATCGACCACGGCCACGGTGCGGGCCTGGTCGCCGGTCGCGTCAGCAAGCATCGACGGCCCCAGGATCAGCACCGCCATGAACACCGGACCGAGCAGCGTACCGATGAGGAACGCCTTGCTGCGGACACGTTCCAGGTACTCCTTGCGAATCACGGTCAGGACCTTGTTCATGCCGCGCTCCCTTCACTCGCGCGACCGTCGCGTCGCCGGCGTACAGCTGTCAGGAATATTTCACTGAGGGTCGGCCGGTTGGCCGCGAAGAGCGACAGCGGGCCGGCGCCCGAGAGCATGCCGAGCAGATCCTGCGGATCGCGTCCCGGCTCCAGTTCGAGGCGCCATGTGCCCTCGTCCTGGCGGCGATTCGTCACGCCCGGCAGGTCCTGCGGCGGCTCCTGGCCGTTGTTGTACGCGACGCGCACCATGTGGTACGGGAACGCCGCGCGCACGTCGGCCATGGTTCCGTCCAGGATCTTCTGGCCGTCCTCGATCAGGCACACCGCGTCGCAGAGACGCTCGGCCTCCGCAAGCATGTGGGTCGAGAACAGCACGGTCGTGCCGCGGGCCTTCTCCTCCAGGATCAGATCCCGCAGGAGCTCGATGTTCAGCGGATCAAGACCGCTGAAGACCTCGTCCAGGATCACCAGATCGGGTTCGAAGATGAACGTGGCGGCGAACTGCAGCTTCTGCTGCATGCCCTTCGAGAGGCTGTCGACCTTCTTCTTGAGATAGTCCGACAGTTCCAGCCTATCGAGCCAGGCCTCGGCGCGCGCCTGGGCCTCGCGGCGCGGCACGCCCTTGAGCTGGGCGAGGTAGGCCAGCTGGGCCTGGCACGTCATCTTGCGGTAGAGACCCCGCTCCTCGGGCAGGTAGCCGATGCGGTCGCGCAGGTTGCGGTCGAGCGGTTGGCCGCCCAGGGTCATGACGCCCCGGTCCGGCAGGATGATGTCCATGAGGCAACGAATGGTGGTCGTCTTGCCGGCGCCGTTGGGGCCGAGGAAGCCGTAGATGCTCCCGCGCGGGATGCTCAGGCTCACCTCGTCCACGGCATGCTTGGCGCCGTAGCTCTTGCAGAGGTCGGACACCTCCAGCAACGGCTCGCCCACCGGCGGCAGCTCCAGATCAACACGAGACATGAGATCCCTTTCTTCCAACCGACGGAGTCGGGGTTCCGTGAGGAAGCGGCAGGGTCGCTGTTTTTTGCTGGCTCAGAATACGCGACCAACCGACCGCCGGCCAGTCCTTACCCGATCCGGCAGGCACTTGTTCGACGGTCGACGTGGTACGTGGGACGCCCGGTCGGTGTTGCCTGGAAAAGGAACGCCCGGGCCGCCGTTGGTCCGGCCCGGGCGTCGATTCAACCTGCGGTCCATCCTCGATCCGGGTATCGCCTCGAGATCTCAAGAAAACATGGTGATCCATCGACTCATCGGCGCGGACCACGGGTGAAGACGATCGCAGGTTTGATCCGGTCGGAGCCGAGAACGGCCCCTGTAACAGGAATCATGGCAGACGACCGTCACGAATGTTTCACGGTGACATTCTCATTTCACAATCAAACGTCGATTGGGCCACAATACGTTGTCTCCTTTACAGAAGTATCCCATTCTCGCCACAATTCGCTTCTTTGCAAACTGGCTAGTGAAGTGATAGAATTACAGTTAGCCGGAAGTATCACGGGCCCCACCCGTAAGCAGAGGACTCCGTCATGACCGGAACGACGAACATCAGCAAACGCCTTCTGGTCATCGAAGACGATCAGGAACTCATCGACCTGCTCACCATGCACCTGCAAAGCGAGGGTTATCACGTGTCGGCGGCCGCCGACGGCGATGCCGGCCTGCACGCTTTCCAGGAAGGATCCTTCTCCCTGGTGATCCTCGACTGGATGTTGCCGTCGATGTCGGGCCTGGACGTCCTGCGCGAGATCCGCAGCCAGGACAGCCGCACCCCCGTCCTCATGCTCACGGCCCGCAGTGAGGAAGCCGACAAGGTGCTCGGCCTGGAACTGGGCTGCGACGACTACATGACCAAGCCGTTCTCGGTGCGCGAACTGGCCGCCCGCATCAAGGTGCTGCGCCGCCGCATCGAACGCGCGGAAGAGTTGGCGCGGATCGCCGCCGGCGACCAGATCCTCGACCTCGGCCCGCTGAAGATCGACCACGGCAAGCGCAAGGTCGAGGTCCGGGGCGTGCCGGTGCAGCTGACCGTCAAGGAGTACGACCTCCTGCACACCCTGGCCGCGCGGCCGGGACGCACGTTCAGCCGACGCCAGCTCCTGGACCTGGTCTGGAACCAGGACTCCGACATCTACGAGCACACCGTCAACAGCCACATCAACCGGCTGCGCAACAAGATCGAGGAGAACGCCAACCGACCGCGCCTGATCCTGACGGTCTGGGGGATCGGCTACCGCTTCACCGAGGACTACCTCTAGGATCCACGGCATGAACCTGTTGCAGCTCACCTCCACGTTGCACGCCCGGGCCTCGGCCCTGTTCCTGCTGCTGATCATCGCGGTCGGCGCCTGCTACTACGTATGGATGGAACGCACGGTCTTCGCGCTCCCGAACCAGGATCCCGCAGAAGAGCACTGGTACGACGAACTGGCCAACGCGGAGATCGACAGCCTGGCGGCGCTGTCCGCCGGCGCCGAAGGAGACGCCGTCCGCCTGCAGGCCCTCGCCTCGGAGTACGGCGCGCGCATCGCCGACTACGCCGCCGAGATCGTGTTCTTCGACGCCGTGACCGGCGCCCCCGTCGCCAGCAGCGACCCGGACAGCCTCAACCGCGCCGCCGGCGTGCTGGACATCGCGCTCCTCGCGGACATGACCGACGGCGAATGGAACTTCGACGAGGTCTATCCCGACCCCTCGAACATCGACGCCTACGTCAACCGCATCTACTACGCCGCCGCGGTACCCGGTTCGGACGGTCGGCCGACGGCCTATCTCGCCGGAAGCTGGAAACCGCTGATCTTCGCCGAGGATGACATCAATCTCGACGCGAGGAAACTCTGGCTCCAGGCCATTCTCGTGGGACTGGCGGGCAGCCTGCTGATGGGCTGGGTCGTACTGGCCTGGTTGACGCGGCGGATCCGGAAGCTCTCGGCCGCGACGGCCGCCCTGACGAACGGTCAGCTTTCGAGCCGCGTGAAGTTCAAGAGCGGTGACGACATCGGACGCCTCGGTCGCGACTTCAACACCATGGCCTCGCACCTCGAGACGCTGATCGAGGAACTGCGGAAAAAGGAACTGTTCCAGCGACAGCTCATCGCCAACATCAGTCACGACCTCCGCACTCCCATGTCCAGCCTGCGCGGCTACATCGAGACCCTGAGCATCCGCGGCGCCGGCATGGAACCCGGGGAATACCGGCGATACCTGGACATCATCACCTCGAACCTCGCCCACCTCGACCGCCTGGTCGATCACCTGCTCCAGCTCTCGCGCCTGGATGCGGGACAGACCCGTGTCGATCGCGAGGACTTCCCCCTGCCGGAACTGATCGAGAGCGTCATCGCGCGCTGCCTCGGGCCGGCGCAGGAACGGTCGACGAAGCTGGAGTACACCTGTCCGCGCGACCTGCCCATGGTCCACGCCGACCCGCTCCAGATCGGGCAGGTGCTGCAGAACCTCGTGGAGAACGGGATCAAATTCGGCCACGACAACGGATTGGTGCGACTCGTCGTGAAATCCGTCGGCGACGATCTGGTCGATGTCGCCGTACACGATGACGGTCCGGGAATCCCGCTCCCCGAGCAGCCGCGCATCTTCGAACGCTGTTACTCCTGTGATCCGGCCCGCACCCGCAAGGGTCAGAGCAGCGGCCTGGGCCTGGCGATCGCCGCCAAGATCATCAAGGCCCACGACAGCCGGTTGACCGTCGAGAGCGAGCCCGGACGAGGCGCTTGTTTCCGCTTCCAGCTCCAGGCCGCCGCACGGCAATCCAGCGTCGACGAGGATTAGCGCGGCCATCCGCTAGCGACGCATCTCCCGCACCACCGGCACCGCACCCACGAGCGCCACGGCGAGCAGACCGAGCCCCGCGAGCGGCTGCCCCAGCACCAGCTTGCCCAGACCGAAGAGGATGCCGTAGACCATGGTCACGCCGCCGAGCCACGCCACGACCGTGCGGCGGTTGAGACCGTCGCAGACGACATCGTCGGCGATCGCCGCGATCGGCCCCCACGCCCCGCCCGGCCGGACCTTGCGGTAGAACGACTCGAGACGCTCGCGCGGCACCGGCGAGGTCAGCATGGTCACCGGCACCCACACCACGATGGTCACCGGCACCAGGATCATGGCCTTGTGGTGGGTCTCCAGCGCCATCGACCCCAGCCGCACCGGCGTGGCGAAGAGCGCGTAGTCCGCGCCGCTCTGGATCGCCGCGGTGACCTCGAAGCCGACGGCCATCAGCACGCTCGACGCCAGCGCCGAGATCTCGCTCCAGGCATTGATGCGCCACCAGAACCAGCGCAGGATCAACACCGGCCCGATGCCCGCGCCCATGGCCCACACGAAGAGCCACGCCTTGCCGATGCTCGTGAGCATGAAGGCCACGATCGCCGACAGCACCATCATCACCGCCACGCAGATCTTGGCCGCCAGCACGGTCTCCTTGGGTCCGGCGTCCCGTCGCAGGAAACGCAGGTAGATGTCGTTGACCAGGTAGCTGGCGCCCCAGTTCAGGTGCGTGTCGATGGTCGACATGAAGGCCGCGAAGAAACTGACGAGCATGACGCCCAGCAACCCCGGCCCCAGCACCTCGCGCATCAGCAGCGGATAGGCGGCCTCGCTGCTCTGGCCGTCCGGCATCACCGGGAACATCACCATCGAGACCAGCGCCGCCAGGATCCACGGCCAGTAGCGCACGGCGTTGATGGCGATCACGTACCACAGGGTCGCGCCGCGCGCGTGGCGCTCGTTCTTGGCCGCGGACATGCGCTGGATCAGGTAGCCGCCGCCGTCGGCGCTGTGCGACGCCCACCACATCAGCGTGATGAACACCAGGAACTTGAAGAAGTTGGTGTCCAGCCCGAAACCGCCGCCCGGAATGAACGCCGTGGTATCGGCCGTGGCCTCGGGCAGCGCCGCCAGCCGCGTCATCAACTCGCCGATCCCGCCGATCCGATCGACCGCGACCACGGCCAGCGTGATCGAGCCCGCCATCGCCAGCGCGAACTGCACGACATCGGTGACGACCACGCCCCAGAACCCGGCCAGCAGCGAGTAGGCCAGCGCGAAACCCGCGCCGCCGAGTACCGCCACGGTGGGATCGATCCCCAGCACCGTCTCGGCGACGGTGGCCATGCCCTTGAGCACCCATCCGAGGACGATGAAGTTGTAGATCACCGCGAAGTAGCAGGCCTTGAACCCGCGCAGCGCGGCCGCGGGCTTGCCCGCGTACCGCATCTCGATCAGCTCGTTGTCGGTGATGACCTCGGCGCGGCGCCAGAAGCGGCTGAAGAGGAACACTGCCAGCGTCTGCGCCAGGGCGTAGTGCCAGCCGAACCAGTTGTACCAGATGCCGTGGTCGCGGACGAAACCGGTGACCGCCAACGGCGTGTCGGCGGCGAATGTGGTGGCGACCATGCTGGTGCCCAGCACCCACCACGGCAGGCTGCGGCCGGCCAGGAAGTAACTCTGGCTGTCACGACTGGCGCGCCGGCTGAAGGCCAGTCCGAGCGCGACCGTGCCGACGAGGTAGAGGCCGATCACGGCCCAGTCGAGCGGGTGCAGAGGTGTCATACCGTCCAGAAAAACACGCGGTCCGGACCGGATCAAGAAATGGATTGGCGCGCCGCCCGCGAATCACCGGCGGCGCACTTTCGGACGGTCCCATCGCCGCCTTCGGTGATCAGCCGGACATCCGCGCGATGATCGCCTCGCCGAATCCGGAACAGCTCACCTCGGTCACGTCCCGGCGATCCTCCGCGCGCATCAACCGCGCCAGATCGTAGGTCACGTGCCCGTCGGTGACCGCCTTCTCCATGCCCTGCAGCACCAGCTGCGCCGCCTCGTCCCAACCCATGTGCCGCAGCATCATCTCGGCCGAGAGGATCAGCGAGCCGGGGTTGACCT
>CAZJMO010000182.1:0-7311 GCA_964547085.1 uncultured Fibrobacteraceae bacterium
TGAACCGGTGAATTCATCACCTCATAATTGTCAACAAATAAACGTTCGGCCACATATCCCCAGGTTTGAGATATAGGTTGTCCGATCCTCGAAAGCCATGGTGTCAAAGTATTATCCACTTCTTCGTACACTTCGTATTTCGCTTTTGCATAAGTGAAATTTGCACGTCCGGTTACCCAGAAATTTTTTGTGACGGAGTGTTGATAATCAGCAGAAATATCGAATCCCTGACCTTTTGCCTCACCGACATTGGTTTGTGGAGTAGCCTGTAATCCCATGGTAGTAGGAATATCCGACCTGTTCATCAGAATGTTGGTTCAGATCAACGAGGCCACCCGCGAACTCGGCCAGATGACCAAGGTCCGCACCGCGGCCATCTACGGCGGGGTCGGCAAACGGCCCCAGACCGAGAAGCTGCGGCGCGGCGTGGAAATCGTCGTGGCCTGTCCCGGACGGCTGCTCGACCTGCACGGCGACGGCGAACTGGACCTCTCCCACGTGGAGACGCTGGTCCTCGACGAGGCTGACCGCATGTGCGACATGGGCTTCCTGCCGGACATCCGCCGCATCCTCGCCCAACTGCCCAGCCGTCGCCAGAACCTGTTCTTCTCGGCAACCATGCCGTCGTCCATCCGCGGCCTGGCCGACAGCATGCTGATCGATCCCGCGTCGGTGATCATCGGCACATCGGCGCCGGCAGCCACGGTGTCGCAGGCGTTCTACCCCACGACCGAGGCGTTGAAGGGCTCCATCCTGGCGGCCATCCTGAAGGAACACGGCCGCGCGCGCACACTGGTCTTCACTCGCACCAAGTGGCGCGCCCGTAATCTGGCCGTGGCGCTCGGCCGCCAGGGCCACCGTGTGACGGACCTGCAGGGCAACATGACCCAGAGTAAACGGCAGGCAGCCATCGACGGATTCCGCAAGGGTCGTTACGATGTCCTGGTGGCCACGGACATCGCCGCCCGCGGCATCGACGTGACGGGAATCGAGACGGTCGTCAACTACGACATGCCCGACAATCTCGACTCGTACACGCACCGGGTCGGCCGCACGGGCCGCGCGCTCCACAAGGGCGAGGCCGTGAACCTGGCGGCGCTGGAAGACACGCCGCTGATCCGCGAGATCCAGGAGCAGCACGGCACACCGCTGGACCAGCGCGTGGTGGACGACTTCGACTACGGGGACTTCACGCCGCGGCTCCTGATGACGCCGCGCAAGCCCCGCAAAAGCGGCCCGCGCGGCCTAGGCTGCCGCCGGTCGAGCAACAACGGTGGGAGTCGCCGCCGGACATCACGATTCTAGACAACCAACAGACCCTCACGCAAAACAGACGAGGAGCGAGACATGGCACGTAACCAGTTCAGTTTCCAGAAGCGCCAGAAGGAACTGGCCAAGAAGAAGAAGCGGGAAGAGAAGCGCACGCTGCGGGCCGAGCGCAAGGAAGCCGGCATCACCACCAACGGAATCGCCACCGTGAACGAGTTCGGCGAGGTTATCGAGTCGCCGGTCGAAGAACGGGCGGACGAGGCGGACGAGACGACCGCTGAGGAACCGCGCGACTGACCGGTCGCGCCGGAGACGCACCGTCTCCGAGCAGGACCGATACGGATGCACCGTCGAGCGGATCCAGTCCAGCGGATCGGGTCGGCCGGCGGTGGTCCCGAACATCGACCCGGTTGATCGGGCCCCCCGCAACACCAGCACGTTCGTCGCTCCCGCGTCCCGTAGGCGGAGCGGCGCCGTCATGCTGCTCACAGTCGGGATCACCCTTGTATCGACGCTTGTCGCCATCTAAGCTCCGCCTCTTCGCCGGACAACCGCAACCGAAGGGGACAACGATGTCGACCAGACTCGCCACACTGATGTTCTCTGGACTGCTCCTGCTGTCGACAAGTCCCGCGACGGCACAATTCACCTCCGTCGGCAGCGATGTCGGTATGTTCTCGCGCATGCCCGTCGACGCCCGCGGCCAGGCCATGGGTCTGGCCACGACGGTCAACCCGCAGGGGCCCACGGCCTTCTGGTGGAACCCGGCGCCGCTGCCCACCGGCGACGACCTCGCCGTCTCCTACAGCCACGCCGAGTACCCGTTCTACGACCTGCTCGACCTGCGCGCAATCGCGGTGCGCGCCACCTGGGACCGCGTCACGCTGGGATTCATGCGAAGCCGCTTCGGCGGCGACGACCTGCCGATCTACACGGCCTACGACCCGGAGGGAACCCCCACCCTGGACGTTCACCAGGACCTCTACCTGCTCGGCGCCTCGCTGGACCTGATGCCGTTCCTGACGCACGACGCGTCGCCCTGGATGTGGACCGTCGGCAGCAACCTCCGCTACTACCACCTATCGGCCGGCGACGACGCCGTCTCCGCCGTGGACACCGATCTGGGCACCAGCGCCGCCTGGACCGTCGTGTCGGACGCCGGCGGGTCGCTGCGCCTTCACGCCACGGCCATGGCGCGCAACCTCGCCCGCGCCACGATGGACGGCGACAGCGGTTCGAGCGCCCCGCTGCCCCGCTACTACCACTTCGGTCTGGCGGTCGAGGCGGGATTCGGCTCGCCGGCGCGCGGACATCGGCCCGTCGAGACCACGCTCGCATTCACGACGCGCCGCGACTTCGAGAAACTGCTCTCCCACCACGACAGCGAGAACGTCGGATTGGAGATCACGGTGGAGCGCCTGCTATCGGTGCGCGTCGGGCACCGGAGCAGCGACTTCTACGGCGGCGCCCCCTGGTCCTGGGGCTTCGGGTTGCAGTACCGCGTCGAGCGTTGGCACGGGCTGCAAGCGGCGATCGACTACGCGACCTATGACGTGGATTCGTGGTTCCACGACGAGCAGATCGAGACGTGGACGGTCGCGCTGGGGATGGACTGGCGCTGATCTCCCGTCACGGCGCGGTGTTTTAGCTTTCGATTTTCATATTGCAATGCCCGGCATCCTCGGGCACGGTCGTCGCGATGAGTTCACTCGTTCATGGAACCCGACATCGTACAAGGAGCCTCTCATGCACCGTTGTTCCGGAACGTTTCTCGCGCTGGTTCTATCCGTATCCCTCCTTCTTCTGACCACCGCAGCAGCTGTCGAGGTCGTCATCCAGCCGGACGCGACCACCGGCCAGGACACCTGGGTCGATAGCGCCAAACCAACACTGAACTACGGCAACGTGACGACTATTCAGTTCGGCGGCGACTGCAACACGGACGGTGAGCTGCGGCTGTACATCCGGTTCGATGTCTCGACGATCGAAGCCGGCGGCACGGTCGACTCCGCCGATCTGGAACTCTACATGTTCGGGCAGAACGGTTGGTTCCAGTACGAGTACGGCCTGTACCAGGTCACCTCGGCGTGGGATGAGGCGACGCTGACCTGGGACAACCAGCCGATGTTCGAGAGCACCGCGACGGTCATCTTGCCCGGCACCGACTGGCACGGCCTGTATCCGCAATGGCACGTGATCAACGGGCTGGCAACGCTCGTCCAGTACTGGATCGACAATCCGGCCGAAAACCACGGCATCATGATCCGGCCCACCGGCGAGTATTACGGCGCCGCCTGGATCTCCAGCAGCGAGCATTCGACCGTCGAGCAGTGGCCGCGCCTGGTCGTCAACGGCGGCCTCGTCCCCGCCACGATCTCGACCTGGGGAGACATCAAACAGATGTTCCGCTGAGTCGGTAAAGCATGATTCCAACCGGTCGTTTCCCCGCGGGAGACGGCCGGTTTTCTTTTCCGTGCGGACACGTCGAAGAAAACCGGACAACATTGACATCAATTGTCCATAAATGGTAGGCTTCGCCCATTGCGTCCGACAATCGTTCCATATCGTCGAAAATTTTTGTTCACGATTCATCACGGATGATATCGCAGCAAACGGCAACCGAGATATCCTCATCTTCTCGGAATCCTCATATCGTGCTGCCGCTTGCATTTTCTGAAAACACATACATACAGAGGTAACGCTCATGCGTCATGCCATCCTTCTGGTATCGCTCGCGCTCTTGTTGCCGGCGCTCGCGCTCGGCAACACGGTCGCCACGAGCACCATGGAATTCCACGGGTCCCTGACCGACAACGGCGACGGCACCTACACCGGTGTCTTGCCCATGATCGACGGCGACGGCTTCGACATCTTCGCCAAGGAAGGAGCCTCCGCCTGGTTCGGCGATGCGGGCGTCTGGACCGAAGTTGTCATCGCCGACAACGACGGCTGGCCGGCCTGGACGCTCGACACGCCCGACTGGTATCAGTACAGCATCGAATTCTACGAGGAAGGCGGCCTGCAACGCTGGGCGGTTCGCAACCACGCCGGCGCCACCGAGGTCGAGCCCTGGTCCGTTGGCGGTGTGATCGCCAAGGGCGTCCCCATGTCCGGTGTCGTGAACTGGGGTTCCTCCTACGCCGCCGAGACCGACATCGGCGCCTACCTGCCCGGCACGGGCACCGGCGAAATTCCCGGCGGCGCCGCGCTGAACGGCGGCGGCCGCGCCTGCTGGGACATGGACTGGTCGTGGGGCAGCGAAGTGGTGCCCCTGGAATACCCGGGCTTCCACATCGACGTCACGCCCGACGGCGGGGAATTCGACGTCACGCTCACGCCGGCTCCCGCCCCCTTGAACGTGGACACCGACTGGCACGCCTTCGTCATCCGCGAGAACGCGGTCGAGGGTCCGCCGCTGATCCTCGGCAACAGTTCCTACGGGGTCGACGCCGTTGAGATCGCCACCTTCGCGAGCAGCCAGAAAGCCGGCCTGGGCACCGACTTGATCAACGGCGCGACCGTGGCCGGCATCGCCGCCTTGCACGTCGATCGTCTCGACGACGTCGCGGCATCCGGCTCGCTCTACGGTCCGTACTTCAACATCTGGGTCACCGACGGCCTGGGCCACTACGCCGTGATCGCCAACGAACCGTCCAATGCCGAATGGGCTGGCAGCCCCTGGGACGTCTCCGACTGGAACTTCCTGAAGACCAAGACCTGCAAGGTCTACGAGACCGCCGGCGCCGGCGCCGGCACCAGCTGGGTGCACGTCTACGCGGACGCAACGTCGCTCACGTTCGAGGACGTGGCCGGCCTGTTGATCGCGCCGCCGTCCACCGCGTACATCGCCGCGTCCGGCGACATCGGCAGCGGGGCCCCGGACGAGCTGGGCACCAACATCGCCCGCGGCTTCAACTGGATGTTCGGCGACACCGCCGCCAACTACGTCTCCGGCGACGGCGAGGGATTCGTGGTCGCGAACTACACGGCGACGGCCACGATCGCGGCTCCGATCACCGCCACGCCCGCGACGAGCGGCCCGATCAACTGCGCCGGGTCGCAGGTCGTCACGTTCGGCATCGAACTGCTGGACGGCATGCCGGACCTGTTCCTGTACGACATGACGGTACGGGCGACCGGCGAGGTCACGTTCGGTCCGATCACGGACAGCCTGCCGTTTACCGCCGACGACAAGTTCTTCTACACGACGGACAACCACGACGGCTCCTGGACCATCACCGGCTCGACGTTCGCGAACCCGTCCCACCCCGTCACGGCCCCGGGCACGGCGGACCTGTTCTCCATCCGGTTCGATGCCGCTTCTGAAGGAACGGCCGTCATCACCGTCGAGAGCATCGTTCTGCGCGACCCGGACAACGTCACGTTCCCGGCGTTCGGGTTCGGCACACACATCGACGTCGACTGCACGCCGCCGGCCGCGGTGACCGGGATCACCGCCGCGCCCCACCACCTCAGGATCGCCGTGGACTGGGTCCATAGCGGCGACGACGTGGACCACTACGAGGTCTTCTCCGGCCTGTGGCACGACGGCGCCCACGCCACGATCTATCCCGAATACGATGATGTCGTCGGCCACGCGATCCCCACTCGTCCCGCCGACCATGCCGCGATCCTGGCCAACAGCGCCGAGTGGACCGATCTGGGCGACATCCAGGCGCTGTCCACGGAGCAGACCTGGCTCTACCTGAACCAGCGCGGCGTCTACTACTACGAGGTCTTCGCCGTCGACGCCGCGGGCAACGCCAGCCCACCGGCCGCAGCCAACGACCGGGCCACCAACTACTGGCTCGGCGATGTGAACGGCAGTGGGTTCGTGAACGTGGCGGGGGACATCACGCCGCTCGGCAACGCGTTCGGCACCCGCGACGGCGAAGGCGACGACGACTACAACGCCTACTGCGACGTCGGCCCCACCGACGACATGAGCCGCGTCGGCATCCCCACGACCGACGACGTCATCAACTTCGAGGACCTCATGGTCTTCTGCATGAACTTCGGCATCGTGTCGGACGCCAACAAGAGCATGGACGCCATCTCGCCGACCGCCCAGCTGGCCTGGATCGACGCCGGCGCCGGCCGCTACGCGCTGCGCCTGCTCGGCGGCACCGGCATCAAGGGCCTGCACGTGCGCGCCGACCTGCCCGAGGGTGCGATCAGCGGCGTGACGGCCGGCCAGCTCCTGGACGACCAGGATGAGATGACGTTCCTCAAAAACATCGGCGACGCGCTGGACATCAGCGTGGCGGTGATGGGCCAGGGCAACGGATTCACCGGCACGGGCGACCTGCTGTTCGTCGACAGCGCCCTGCCGATCGCGATCACGGACCTGACCGTCGAGGTCCGCGGCCACGACAACACGAAGATCCAGACCAACCTGGACGAGACCGTCGCCGACGTGCCGCCGCGGGTGTTCTTCCTGAAGAACGCCTATCCCAATCCGTTCAACCCGATGACCAAGATCGCCTTCAGCCTGCCCGAAGCGCAGGACGTGCGGCTCGACATCTACAGTGTCGACGGCGCGAAAGTGGCGACCCTGATCAACGAGACGCGCGGCGCGGGCCTGCACGAGGTGATCTGGAACGGTCGCAACGATGCGGGCCAGATGGTCGCCTCGGGCATGTACTTCTACCGGATCGAGGCCGGACCGTACAGCCAGGTGCGGAAGATGACCTTGATGAAGTAGCGTGTGGAGAGGCGAGTCGTATCGCGACGAACCGATCCTTCAGCCCCGGCCGGCAACGGCCGGGGCTTCCTTCTTATCTCCGTCTGGCCGACGGTGACCCTTCACATTCCCTTGTCCCCTCCCGACAACCCCTTATCTTTCCCAGACCACTTCCCGCGGCCGCACACCCGCGCGGAAACGAACCCTCGAGAACCTTCTGGAGGACACGGAACCATGGCGAAGTACAAGATCGGCTGGATGCCCGGCGACGGTGTCGGCGTGGACGTGATGAATGCGAGCAAGGTCGTGCTCGACAAGCTCGGCTTCGACGCCGAGTACGTACCCGGCGAGATCTGCTG
>CAZJMO010000183.1:0-7284 GCA_964547085.1 uncultured Fibrobacteraceae bacterium
ACATGAAGAAGTACGGCGGGTTCATCCCCGGCATCCGTGCCGGGCGTCCCACGGCCGCGTCCCTCGCCTACGTGCCCCCTCGCATCACGCTGCCCGGCTCGATCTACCTCGGCGTGATCGCGCCGCTGGCGCGCAACTGGACGCTGCACGCCTACGGCTGGCTCGACCACTTCACGAGCGACGCTCCGCTGACCGGCGCCGAGGATGTCGACTGGACCAGCCCGGGCGCCGACGCCTGGCTGACCTGGCTCGCCACCAGTCGGTTGCGCCTGGATCTGGGCGCGGGCAGCCTGCCGGTCGAAACCTACACGGCCATCGCGCGGGAACTGCATCAGGAACCGGTGAGCCTCTCCGCCGAATGGCGTCCCGGCGGTGCCTGGACGCTTGCCGCCTCCGCCCGGCGCGCCCACCTCTCCGACGGCAACGTCCGCCGCCAAGGCTCCGCCCAGCTCTTCTGGCGCGGCGAAGGCAAGTGGGAGACCAAGGCCGGCCCGTCGTTCTCGTACATGGATCACGACCTCGCCTACCCCGGCGGCTACTGGTCGCCGGCCTGGGTGCGCAACGCCGGCCTGCAACTCGCCGTCGGCCGCCGCTGGCAACGCCTGACCGCGCGCCTCGCCGGAAGTGTCGGTCTGGAAAAGGAACTGGGCGCCGATGCCGTCACCGTCGGCGGCGTGAGCGGCCACGTGGGCTGGCGCGTGTCGTCGGGCTGGCTCCTGGCGTTCGACGCCGGTCACTCGCGCAGTCGCTTCTCCGCCGCCAGCGGCTACAACCGCACGTCCGCCGGCCTCTCCGTGCGGGCGCTGTTCTGACATGGCGTCCGTCGCGCACATCCGCCGCCGCGCCTGGCTTCTGGCGCTGACGCTGACCGCCGTGGTCGTGGCCCTGCTGGTCGTCCGCGACCACATCTCGGTCCGCCCCGCCGAGCACAGCCCGGGCTATCACCTGGATCCCACCGAGCTGGCCGACGGCCGGGTCGGCGAGGTCGGCGACGGCGTCCGCGTGCTCTGCTACCACTACTTCCGCCCCGACGTGGATCCCGCCTACCTCCTGCGCGTCGTCGGCGCCGTGGTGCTGGGCATGCCGACACTCGGTCCGCAGGAGTTCTGGACCACGCCCATCGGACAGTTCGAACGCCACCTGCGCTGGTTCCGCGACCAGGGGATCGCCGTGGTCACGCTGGACGAGATCGCCGACCTGCATGCCCGGGGCGAACCGCTTCCGGATCCAGCCGTGATCATCACCATCGACGACGCCGACCGGAGCGTCTACACCCAGGCCTGGCCCCTGCTGCAGGAGTATGGCGTCCGGGCGCACCTCTTCGTGCCCACCGGCCGCGTCGGCGAACCGTGGAGCGGGATCGACGTCTGCTCCTGGTCGGAGTTGCGCGAGATGGCGGATTCTGGCACAATCCTGCTCGGCTCCCACACCCACGACCTGCATTTCAAGGTGATGACCGACCTCGGAAACCAGCCCGTATTCTGGAATCCGGATCGTATCGACGACGAATCCATCGCGTCGGCCCGCGCCGCGCTCCGAGGGTTGCCCGGCGCACCGACGACATCGCCCGAAGACCCGGTCGCACTGGACCTGTTGCTCAGCCGCCGTCTGGTCGAACGTCACGCCGGCCGGCCCTGCCGCTGGCTCGCCTGGCCCTACGGCTTCGGCAACGGGGATCTCGACAGCCTGGCCGCGGCGGTCGGATACGACGGCACGCTGAGCCTGCGGCCCGTCACCGTGGAAAACGACACCCCGCCGTGGCACATCGGCCGCTTCACGCTGACGGCCAAGACCACGCCCGCGGACATCGCCTCGCTTTTCGACACCGGAGAACGTTGACGTGAAATCTTCCGACCCGCTCGAAGTCCGACCCGGCGTGGTCATCCCCGCCGAGGAGATGGAGATGCGGACCAGTCGGTCGTCCGGACCGGGCGGACAGCACGTCAACACCACCGACACGCGCGTCCAGTTGCGTTGGAACCCGGCCGAGAGCACCGCCCTGGACGACATCCAGAAGGCCCGCGTCGTCGCCAAGCTCGCCGCCAGGCTCACCCGCGACGGGGACCTGGTCATCGCCTGCGACACGCATCGCAGCCAGAGGCGGAATCGGGACGAAGCGCGCGAGAGGCTGGCCGGTCTGGTGCGCGCCGCGCTGCTGCGTCCGCGCACGCGCCGACGCACCCGCGTACCGCGGTCGTCCCGTGAGAAGCGGTTGCAGTCGAAGCAGCGTCGGTCGCAGGTCAAGCACCGGCGACGGAAGCCCGAAGACGACTGAGCCGACCCGTCGCCCGAGCCCGGTCCCGCGGCTCAGGCGCCGCGAGCCTTCCCCGCCACGAGCAGGCTCTTGCCGAAGGACTTCACCACGAACACCGGACACGGCGCGTGGGTGACCACCTTCTCGGTGACGCTGCCGAGCAGGAAACGCTGCAATCCCGTCAGACCGTGGGTGGCGATGAAGATCAGGTCACAGGCGCGGTTCTGCGCGTAGTCGCAGATGACCTCGGCGGGATGTCCCTCCCGCACGTGCAGCATGGTCTTGCATTCCGGCGCCGCCGACGCGGCCAGGCGCGTCAACTCGAGCCTGCAGCGTTCCGCCAGATCCGAATCCGCCTCCAGCGGCCCGCGCACCCCGGCGGCGTAGAACGACGGGTGCAGCGGCGCGTCCACCACATGCAGCAGTTGCAGCGTGGCGTCCACGGTGTCGGCCAGGATGGCGGCCTTGCGCAGGGCGCGGCGGCTGAAATCGGAGAAGTCCACCGGCACCAGGATGTCCTGCATCGTGCTCAGCAGCCGAGCCTCGGCCTGCTCGCGCACGGTGACCACGGGGCAACGGGCCCGGCGCACGACCTCGGCGGCCACGCTGCCGATGAGCACCGCTCCCAGTCCGCGACGGCCATGCGTCCCCATGGCGATGATGTCCGCGTCGATCTCCTCGGCGTAGGCGAGGATCTCCGGTGCCGGCGCGAAACCGCGGCGTTCGCTGCGGACGATCTCCAGATCGGGCACCCGCACCTCCTCGCGCAGCCACTGCACCAGATCCTCGGTCTGCCCCGCCGCCTCGGGATTCTCGGTGGGCACGCCCGGCGGCGTGGACACGTGCAGTAGATGCAGGGTGGCGCCCGCCTGGCTGGCGAGGTCGGCCGCTTGATAGAGGGCCTGATCGGCGCAACGGGAGAAATCGGTCGGTACGAGAACGGTCTCGACGCGCAGCATGGCGACCCCTTCCATGAACCGCGACCGCAACGGCACGGCCGTCCTTTTCAAGTAAGAACGGACCCGGACCCGCGGCAAGCTCAGATCGCCGTGACCTGCACCCGGCGCGACCGTGGTCCGTCGAACTCGCAGAACCACACGGTCTGCCACGTGCCCAGGACGAGGCGACCGCCGCGGACCGGCAGCAACTGGCTGCAACCGACCAGCGACGACTTGAGATGCGCGGCGCTGTTGCCCTCGGCGTGGCGGTCGTCGGGATCGTCCCACGGCGCGACCGACTCGAGGCGCCGAAGCAGGTCGGCGGTCACGTCGGGATCGGCGCCCTCGTTGACGGTGACCGCGGCGGTGGTGTGCGGCACGTGGACCAGCAGCGCACCGTCGCGCACGCCGAGCGCTGCGGCCGCGGCCTCGACCTCGGCCGTGATCGTGATCATCTGGTCGTGTCTGGCGGTTTGGACCGTGAACTCGTGCATGGCGACCTCCGCCGACAAAAAAAAAGAGGGGCCGCCCGCAGGCGACCCCTCGATCATACGCGACCTACAGGTCGAAATACATCGTGAACTCGTAGGGATGCGGACGCTGGTTGATGCGGCCGATCTCGTCGCGCTTGATCTCGAGCCAGCGACGGATCATCGGCTCGGGGAACACGTCGTCGCGGAGCAGGAACTGGTGGTCGCCCTCCAGGGCGTCCAGCGCGTCGTCGAGGTTGCGGGGCAGGAACTCCGCCTCCTTGCGCGACTCCTGGTGCGGCGCGTCCGCGGGCTGCCAACCGCGCTCCATCGGATCGATCTTGTTGACGATCCCGTCGATCCCGGCCATGAGGATGGCCGACGCGCAGAGGTACGGGTTGCAGGTGAAGTCCGGCGGCCGGTATTCCACGCGGCGCAGCTGCGGATCGCTGACGTAGCTGGGGATGCGGATCGCCGCCCCGCGGTTGCTGCGTCCGAAGATCCGCGCCGTCGGCGCCTCGAAGCCCGGCACCAGCCGCTTGTAGCTGTTCGTGCTCGGGTTGGTCAGACCGCAGAGCGCGTCGGAGTGCGCCAGGATCCCACCCACGTAGTAGAGCGCCGTCTGCGACAGGCTCGCGTAACCGGATGCGTCCTGGAAGACGTTCTTGCCGTTCTTCGTCAGGAACTGGTGCAGGTGGAACCCGTTGCCCGCGTTCTCGTGCAGCGGCTTGGGCATGAACGTCACCCGCAGGCCGGCGCGCTGGGCGGCATTGTGCAGGATGTACTTCGTGAGCACCGCCTGGTCGCCGGTGGTCAGAAGGTCGGCGAACCAGCCCTCGATCTCCTGCTGCCCGTGGGCGCCGACCTCGTGGTGGTGGTAGCGCACCGGAATGCCGAAGTCCTTCATCAGACGGCAGACCTCGTCGCGGAAATCGTCGTAGAGGTCGAACGGATTGCAGGCGTGGTAGGCGTTGTGAGCGAACCGCTCGTCGCTCTGTATGGAGAAGTAGCTCTCCGCCGTGCGCGAGGCGAAGTCGGCTTCCTCGAAGATGTAGAACTCGTACTCGGGGCCCCACAACGAGGTGTCGGCGATTTTGGTGGCCGCCAGCGCCGCCTCCGCCTTGCGGGCGATTTGGCGTACGTCCTGGGCGAACGGCGTGCGGGCGTCGTCGGTCAGGTGCGCCGAGGCGAACATGTGCAGCGTGGGGCGTTCCCGGAACGGATCGACCACCGCGGTGGTCAGGTCCGGGAGCAGGACCATGTCGCTGTTCTCCACCTTCAGAAAGCCGTAACTCGAACCGTCGAAACCGATTCCCTCGGTGCAGACGTCCTTCGTGAAGCGATCGAAGGGCAGGGACAGGTGATGCAACCGACCGTTGAGATCGACGGACTTCAAGTCCACGAACTCGATCCCCTTGGCGGCCGCTTCCTGACGAACTTGGGCAAAATTCTCGGGCACCATGTGAACCTCGCTGCGTGAGATCTGAGCGTATTTCCAGGACCAGCGGCCGACAATCGGCCATTGGGGTGACACCGCCCGAATATAGCCATTAGCACCCGATAACGGAAATTCAGTGTTTGCTCACGGGCCGACGAGATCGGCCAGGGCGCGGTCGAGTTCGGCGTATTTCCACCGGAAACCGTGCGCTTTCAACTTGTTGGGCACGGCCCGCTGGCTGTCCAGCAGCAGCTGCGCCTTCTTCCCCAACCCCAGCCGCAGGATCCACGCCGGCGTGATCCAGCGCGCCGATCGCCCCAGCGCGTCCGCAAGCTCACTCGCGAACTCGGCCTGACTGGGCGGATCCGGGGTGGTCACATTCACCGAACCGCGAACGGCGGCGGTGTCGAGGGCGAAGAGAATGGCCCGGACCACGTCATGCAGGTGGATCCACGGAACGTACTGGCGACCATTGCCGATCGGACCACCGAATCCCCGGCGGAAGATCGGCAGGAGGCGCGGCAAGGCGCCGCCCTCGGCCGCCAGGATCATACCGAAGCGCAGGCACACCACGCGGCAGCGCTCGCTCTCGGCGCGCTGGGCGTTGCGCTCCCACTCGTAGCACAGCATGGAGAGGAAGTCCTGGCCCGGCTCGGCGTCCTCGCTCAGCGCGCGCGCGCCGCCGTCGCCGTAGTAGCCGGTTGCCGAGGCGCTCAACAGCACGCCGCCGGGGCGGTCGCGGTCCCGCAGCACGTCGGCCAGGTGGCTCGTCGGGCGGATGCGGCTGCGACGGATCCGGCGCTTCTTGCCGCGGGTCCAGACGCCGTTGCCGATGTTCTCGCCCGCCAGATTGACCACCGCGTCGCTGATCAGCGCGCGGTCGAGCCAGGGTCCCGCTACGGCGGGGTCGGCCTCGAGCAATTCGACGTCGTCGGGCAACGACAGCGCCGCCCGGGCCGCGTCGCGGGTCACGACCACGATCTCGTCTCCGCGGCCGCGCAATTCTTGAATCAGGGCCCGGCCCACCAGGCCGGTGCCGCCGGTCATCAGGATCTGCATGCCTCCTCCTTCGTCCAGCCACCATAACCCAGCCGTGCAGCGGTGTCCATCGGCTCGACTGGGGTTTGCCCCCTTGCGTCCATCGGTTATGTTTCCAGCCAACGACCCCGAATGAAAGGACTGCTCAATGCAGTACGAGCACTTTGACTGCGATATACGTGACGGCGCCGCCAGGGTGACTCTTCTGGGTCCCGGCAATCCCCTTCTCAGCGATCTCAGCGATGAGTTCGTCGACCTTCTGCTGCGCCTGCAGGAGGACCAGGCCGTCCGCGTGATCCTGTTGACCGACGGCGACCACGCCTTCGACCTGCAGCCCGACCTCGACCGGATGAGCCGCAACGCCGGCAAGGAGAAAGGTTTCGAGCCTGTGGCCGCAGGGCTGGAGATCGCCCAGCGCATGATCAACCTGATCCAGGAATGCGCCAAACCCGTCATCACCGCCACGCGCGGCGACATCCGCGACACGGGCCTGGGTTTCTTCATGGCCGGGGATCTCCGCGTCGCCGGCAGCACCGCCAGCTTCACCGCTCCCGACCTCGCCAACGGCATGATGCCCGAATGGGGTCTCACCTACACGCTGCCGCGGGTCATGGGCCCCGGCCGCGCGCTGGAGTTCCTCTGGTCGGGCCGCACGCTCCCGGCCGACGAGGCCTACACCATCGGCCTGATCGACCGCGTCATCACCGACGCGAACTGGGACGACGCGATCGAGACGTTCCTCGCGCGCCTGGTCGCGATGCCGCAACCGCTGCTCCGGCTGACCAAGCTGGCCGTCCAGCAGTCCGGCCGGTTCGACCTGACGAGCATGCTCAGTTTCGAGTTCGAGGCCCAGCAGCAGTGCTGGAACAGCCTCGAGACCGCCGAATGCCTCAACGCCTGGCAGGAGAACCGCACGCCGGTCTTCCACGCGCCGACGGTGCCTGAGGACGACGAGTAACACCCATGACCCGGGAGGCAGACGTGGGCCAGACCCTCATCGAGAAGATCCTCAGCAAGCACGCCGCAGGTCCGGTGGAGCCGGGCCAGATCGCCGACGTGGAGATCGACGTGCGCGCCGCGCGCGACTTCGGTGGCGCCAACGTGGTGAAGAACCTGGAAGCGGCCGGCCTCTCGGTGGCCGATCCC
>CAZJMO010000184.1:0-7273 GCA_964547085.1 uncultured Fibrobacteraceae bacterium
GAAGGCCGTCCGGCGCGCATCAAGGACATCGACATCGTCGGCAACCAGGCGTTCACCGACGGCCAGCTGAAGGATCTGTTCGATCTCGACACCGGCAACTGGATGTCGTGGTACACCAAGAGCGACCAGTATTCGCGCGCCAAGCTGAATGCCGACCTGGATGTGGTCAAATCCGTTTCGCTGCCAGCCTGCACGGCGCTGTCGCGGCCCGGTAAACGCCGTGCGCTGGCGGACACCACCGGCGCGGCCGCGCCGATGCCGTAAGTGGCGGCCACGGTGCTGCGATCGCTCGCCGCCAGCGGACGTCCGGGCTCGGGCAATTCGTTCTCACTGCCACCGAGCAGACGCCGATGCTTGACCGCCAGGACGGAGATCCCGTAGCGCGGACGCAACTCCAGATCGCGCAATGTGCTTCCGATCCAGCTGATCGGCGGAATCATCACCTGGACCTTGTAGGCTTCCGGCAGATCCACGCAGTCCCGCATGCGCGCCTCGCTGTGGACCAGCTTGATGCCCATGTCCTCCTGGTGCAGGACCTCGCGGTTGTAGACCTCGAAGATGGCCTTGCGCGTGACGACGCCGACGATCTCCGGCCGCTCTTCCGACGCCAGGACCGGCAGGTCGCCCGTATCCTCGTTGCCGAGCCGCAGCAGACAATCCTCGAGCGTGTCGGCGCGGTAGACGAAATTGTCGACATCCTCGGCCAGATCGGCCGCGATGAGGACCTTCCCCAGGTTCTCCTCGTGGAGGATCCCCTTGACGTCGTGGATCGTGATGCGGCCCGAAAGGTGGCCGTGCTCGTCGGTGACGTAGTAGTGCTCGTCGTTGCTGTCGAGGAACAGCTTCAGGATGCTGTCGAAACCGGCGTCCCGGGCCACGGTGACGGGATTCACGTCCATGATGTCGCCGACATGGTGCTGGCGCAGGATCGCGCACTCGCGCCCGAACTCCAGGCGCCGCCCCTCACGCGCGAACTTCAGCGTGAAGATCGTGTCCGACATCAGGGTGCGGTAGACCAGGATCGCCGCCACGCTCGCCAGCATCAGCGGCAGCATGATCCGGTACTCGCCGGTCATCTCGAAGAGGATCAGGATCGCCGTCAGCGGCCCGCCCGTGGCGGCGCCGACCATGGCCGACATCCCCACCATCGCGAACGCGCCCACCGGCACGCCCAGTCCCGGCCAGATCACGTTGAACAGCGCCCCGCACGCACCGCCGGTCATCCCGCCGAGAAACAGCGCCGGCGCGAAGATGCCGCCCGAGAATCCCGACCCCAGCGTCAGGCAGACCGCGACCAGCTTGACCGCGACCAGGATCGCCATCAGCGTCAGCCCCATATTCCCCTCGAGCGCCTCGACCATGGAGCCGTAGCCGATCCCGTAGACCTGCGGGAACCACAGGAACAGCACGCCCAGCGGAATGGCGGCCAGGACCGGCTTGAACGCCGGCGGGAAACGCAGCTTCTCGAACCACTCCTCGGTGAAATAGAGCGTCCGCACATAGACCACGCCGATCAGGCCCACGACCAGCCCCATGACCAGATAGAGCGGAATCTCATTGGGGGTGTTCATCTCGAATCCGGGCACCGGGAACGCCGGCGACGCACCCAGGAAATGGCGGCTGACCGCGGTCGCCACCACGCTGGCCACGATGATCGGGCTGAAGGTCACGACAGCGAAGTCTCGCAGCAGGATCTCCAGGGCGAAGAACGCGCCGGCGATCGGTGCGTTGAACGTGGCGGCGATTCCCGCGGCGGCGCCGCAACCGAGCATGGTGCGCATGCGCTGCGGCGAGAAGTGGAGCCACTGCCCCAGGGTCGAGGCCATCGCCGCGCCGATCTGCACGATCGGCCCTTCGCGCCCGACCGATCCGCCGAAGCCGATGGTCAGCGCGCTGGCGGTGATCTTGACCGCGGCCACGATCGGCCGGATGACGCCGCCCTTGAAAACGATCGCGTCGATCACCTCGGGCACGCCGTGTCCCTTGGCCTCGCGCGCCAGGTAATGGACCATGGGCCCGACGATGAGCGCACCGATGACCGGCAGGAGGATCTTGTGCCACCACGCCAGCGGCTCCAGCAACCCGACCGTGTCCTCGCCGCGTCCCATGGCGAAACCCTGGAAGAAATCGACCATGATCCGGAAGAGAATGGCTCCGAAACCGCCGACAATACCGATCACCACGGCGATCGCCACCATCAGGGTGGTCTCGTCGAGAGACAGGCGGTCCATGAGGGAATACGTGGCGTGCCGCAAGCGTTCGGGCCAACCACACCGGGAAGTCATCGGGAGCCTCGTTCTGATTTCGGGTTGCCGTCGTTGAAACGGCGGTCGGGAAAGTCCGCCTTTGGTCCGGAAACAAACTGGCAGGCGACCGGCGGCGAGTCAATCCGCGTTCGAGGGATTCCCCCGACGGGATCCGCGACCGGACGAGAAACGGGGCCGACCTCACAGTCAGCCCCGATTCAACCCGCTGCCTCGATCAGGCGTGGAACGCGTAGCGATCGGGGTCGTCCGACATATCCACCAGGACTGTCTTCTTACTGAACACCGTACGGTGGCTAACACCTTCCGGAACATGGTAGTGGTCGCCGGGCTGGTACAGGTTCGTCCGGCCGTCCACCTCCATCACCATTTCTCCGGAAATGACCGTGCCGCGCTGGGCGCAGTGGGAATGATCAGGAAAGGAAACGCCCTCTTCGAAAACGAAGAACACGACCTGCTTCTCGTCGTCGCGGATCGAGAAACCCGTAGCCCCGTCGATGGGGATTTCGATCTTGGGAAGGGCGAGGACCTCCTCGGGCAAGAGTCCCGTGAACTCGTCGGTCCGCATTGCTTCCATGAACGCCCTCCTATGTTGAGCGTGAACCGGACCCGCATCGCGGGTCGTCTCCTTACCTATCTTAACGGAGAGAGGCAGAGTTGCAACCCCTCGCGTCAGGCAGACAATCACCCGGCCAGCGCGAACTCCGCGAGAACCGGAAAATGATCCGACGGCGGGAGCGTCGCCCCGTCGAGAAGGCCGTCGAAGTCGATCCGCGTCACCGAGCAGACCTCGAGCTGCGGCCGGAAGAATACATAGTCGATGCGCCGGTGGCCGAGCAGCCAGTTGCCGATCCGATCCCGCAGATCCAGCCCGCGGAACGTGGCGCTCTGCCGAGCCTCGTCGCGGCCGGCGTGGCTCCAGGCGTCGTAGAGTCCCGCACGCTCGCTGGTCTGCCGCCCCAGGTCGCGGATCTCGGGCGTGTTGGCCTCGGCGTTGAAATCGCCAGTCAGGAAAACGGGCATCTCCTGGCCCATCTCCTTGAGCTTACGCTGCACGAACTCCTGGATCAGCCGCGCGCCCTCCCGGCGATGGCCGGGCATGAACGCCTCGAGGTGGGTCGTCCCGAAGAGGAACGGCCGGCCCGTCGTGCGGTGCTCGAAGAACGACCACACCGCAACCCGCGGGCGCGAAGCCAGGGCGAAGCGGCTGGCGGGCTCGTCGGGCCGCGGCGAAAGCCAGAAGACCTCGTCCGGGGTCGGCCGGCGACGAACGGTGTCCCGACGGTAGAAGATGGCGCTGTACCAGCTGTCGTCGTTGTGGGACTGCCCCGGCCCCAGGTTGCCGACGCCGGTATAGTCGTACTCCGGCAGGCGCTCGCGCAGGTCGTTCAGCTGGGCAAGATTGGCCTCCTGGGTGCCGACCACGTCCGGCTTCAAGGCCCGGAACACCTCGACAATCCCGTCCCGTCGCTCTTCCCAGGGGAAGTGCTTCCGCTTTTTCGATGCTGACAGGAGATTGAAGGTCATGACGCGCAAATTGTTCTGGATCAAATCTCGCTCCGTATATCGCTGCGCAGTAGCTGGTGAGGCTCCACGGTGAGGCTGGGTTGTGTTGGTCCCCCAATGAACTTGCAAAACCCGGACTGGATGAAATGTTACTGACGATGATGCAAGACCGGTACCGGATTATATCTAGACAATATGCGTCATGTATGGGCCGCAGGCAAGTAAAGATTTTTATCACAGCGACTCGGCGCAGTATGACGGGGTCAGAAGAGGTCGAGTTGCGGCGCACGGGGCGGTAAATCCAGCGCTCCGAGCACGGCGGGAACCCAGGTGGATCGGTCCTTGGCGGATAACTTGAGACAGGAAAGCCCGTATTCATCGAGGAGGCCGTCGATGACCCGGTCCACGGCGAGCTGGAACTCGACCGAGACATCCCGCGTGCCGTCGTAACGCGGCGGCGCCACCACCGGGACCTTCACCAGGAGATGGTACGTTCCCATCCAGTGCCGGATGAGGCTTTCCAGCGAGGGCTGCCGACCGGCCGCGTTGACGAGATACGCATAGTTGTCGATGATCGCGCGGTCGCAGACAACCACGTCGAACGCCGGCTCGAGCTCGATCTCCTCGGCGATCTGGCGGTGGAGGATCCACTGCTGGGCGTCGTTGGTGGTGTCGCGGTTGATGGGCAACGGACAGCGGCGCGCGACCTCCTTGACGAGGTCCACGCTGAGATCCAGCCGCTTGAGACTGGCGGCCAGCTCGTAGCAGAGGGTTGTCTTGCCGACACCGTGCGTACCTATGAACGCGATTTTCATGCCCGCACTGTAACGGTCTCGCCGGGCCAAGTCCAGGGTCGTGCCCGCGAACACGGCATAATGCACGTTTAGTCGGTCTTCCGGATGTCGTCGCGCCCGGGCCCCAGGATCTCGCCGCGAGCGGCGTCCGGGATGTTGTCCAGGAAACCGGCCGCGGTGATGAGCAACTCCTCGAGCCCCTCGCCCTCCAGACGCCCGCAGCCGGCCACGAGACAGGACCAGCCCGCCAGCTCCAGGCGATGACGGGGACGGCTCAACAGCCAGTCCTGCTGACGCGGATGCAGCAGGTCCGCCGCCCACTTGCGATCGGTCGATTCCACCTGGAACGCAGCGTCGAAGGCGGCGGAATCGGCCGCGACCTGCTCGTACCCCAGGATGGCGCCGGGGCGTTCGTCGGCTTCGATCGGCCGAACCACCAGCGGAATCAACGGCAGGTCGGCCTTGACCAGGACGCACGTGTATGGTCGGCGGCACGTGGTTTCGTCGTCTTCACCGGGCCCGCGCACGAGATCGAACACCTCGATATCGCGACCCCGCCAGCGGCCGCGGCAGAGGTTCCGCGCGACGGCGCCGCCGTCGCCCAGCAGGTTCAGTTCGAGGTAGCGGATGCCGATGCGCCGGTCGGGCCCGACCTCGAAATCCAGCCCGATCCGGTGCGCCCACGCACGCATGTCGCGCGATCGGCGGTGGGCCAGAATGCGCCCAGTCACGAGAATGGCGGCCAGAACGACGGCCAACACCAGGAACAACCACGTCATCGATCACCTCCGTCCGGGAGATTACGATCCGCGCGCGCACGCGGCAACGGTCATCTCCGGACGAGATCGATGGTCCTGCGGCGGCAGCCGTGGACGCCGGACGCGTTTCTCAGTCGACCGCGGCCAACTGCAGCAGCAGTACGGCGTGGGCGGCGACCGCCGCGCCCGGCGACCAGCCGTCGATCGCCCCGGCCTCGCCCACGGTCACGCCGATCGTCGATGCACCGGTCAAGAGGTCGGTCGCGGTGTAGTCGCCCGGCGGCAACTGGCTCCGCGTCGCCGACAGCGTCCAGCCGCCGGCCGCGGCGCCGCTGAAGTTGTGCACCACCACGACCGCGTCGTCGCCGTCGCCGTCGCGCCGCAGGAACGCATAGAGCGCGCCGGCGCTGGCCTCGAGACGATGGTAGGTTCCGCGGCGCAGCGCCGGCGAGGCGACCCGTGCCTGGACCAGCGTCCGGTAATGGTGCCACAGCGACCCGGCCTCGGCCTGCAGGGTCGCGACGTTGAACGCGGCGTGGTCCGGCCCCACGGGCCACCACGGTGTCGCCGCGGTGAACCCGGCGCCGGCGACGTCCGACCATTGCATGGGCCGCCGCTTGTCGCGGTCGTCGCCCGACCCCTGCATGCCGACCTCCTCCCCGTAGTAGAGGAACGGCACGCCGGGCAAGGTCAACAGCACCGCCGCGGCCACGCGGTTGGCGCCCTCGTCGAGGTCGAGTTGCGTGAAGAGGCGGGTCATGTCGTGGTTCGTCAGGAACGTGGCGTACTGGTGGTAGGGATAGTCGCGCGTGATCTGGGTCACCTTCTCGGACAGGCCGGCCGCCTGACCGCGACGGGCGGCGCCGATGATGTTGTCGGCCAGCGAGAACTCGAAGCAGGTGTGCAGCCCGGCGTCGCTGTACTGCTGCACGACCGCGGACGTGTCCCACGCCTCCCCCACGGTGAACGCCTGCGGGGCGGCGGCGTCCAGGTGGGTCCGGAACTCGCGCCAGAACGACAGGGTCGCCGCGGTGTTCTCGAGGACGGCGTCGTCCTCGACGAGGTACTTCCCGGCGTCGAGTCGGAAACCTTCGGCGCCCATGACGTCGAGCCAGTGGTCGGCGATCCCGAGCATCTCCCGGCGGACGTCGGCGTTGGCGTAGTTGAGGTCGGGCATGCCGCTCCAGAAGATGCCGTAGTAGTACGCGCCGCGGTCCTCGCTCCAGTGCCAGACCGGTCCGTCGCCCCACGGCTGGGTCCAGCCCGGATTGCTGTCCCGCCAGACGAACCAGTCGCCGTACAAGTTGCTGCCGCCCGCCGAGGCGACGAACCACGGATGCTGGTTGCTGCAATGGTTCATGACGTAGTCGACGATGATCCGCATGCCGCGGGCGTGGGCCTCGGCGACGAGCTGACCGAAGTCACCGTCGGTGCCGTAATCCGGTTCGACGGTCTCGTAGTCGGTGGTGTCGTAGCCGTGGTAGCTGGGCGACTTCGACACCGGCATGAGCCACAGCGCGGTGACGCCCAGGTCGTCCGTGGTCTCCGGATCGCCGTCGTTGAGGTAGTCGAGTCGCTGGATGAGCCCCTGCAGATCACCGATCCCATCGCCGTCGCTGTCCTGGAAACTGCGCACGAAGACCTCGTAGAACACCTGGTCGTTCCACCAGTAGGTGACGCCCTGCTGCTGCGGCGCGTCGCCGTCGATGGGCGGCACGTCGGGCACGTTCGGAGCGTCGTCGCCGGTGCATCCGGCCATGATGACGACCGCGCAGAGGAGCACGAGAACGAGGAGCGGGCGCATGGCGCGACCTCCGGTTCCATCAGTCCGGCGGGCGGGCATCCTCCCGGATCCCACCCGCCCTTGATCAGCCGAGCAGCGCCTCGATCCTTGCCGCGAGATCGGCGACGCCGGCGATCGTTGCAACATCGGCCTGGAACGTCGGGTCCA
>CAZJMO010000185.1:0-2374 GCA_964547085.1 uncultured Fibrobacteraceae bacterium
TCGGCGGCGACGTGCTCTGCGCCGAGATCTCGGCCAAGAAGGGCATCGGCATCGAAAAGCTGCTCGAGCAGGTGCATCTGCAGGCCGAGGTCCTGGAGCTGCAGGCCACGCCCAAGGGCGCCGCCCGCGGCACCGTGGTCGAGGCCCGCAAGGAGCCCGGCCGCGGCGTGGTCTTCTCGGTGCTCATCGAGAAGGGGACGCTCAAGCCTGGCGACATCTTCGTCGTCGGTCTCTGCGACGGGCGCGTTCGTGCGCTGGCCAACGAGCGCGGCGAGAAGCTGGACATGTGCCTGCCGGGCCAGCCCGCCGAGGTCATGGGCGCACACGACGTGCCCGAAGCCGGCGACCGCTTCTACGTCATGGAGAGCGAGCGCGAGGCGCGCGACATCGCCGGGCGTCGCCAGCAGGAGATGCGCGTCCAGCAACTGACCGCGCCCAAGAAGAAGCTGAGCCTCGAGAGCCTGGCCAACCTCATCAGCGCCGACGATCTCAAGGAACTGCCCATCATCATCAAGGGTGATGTGGCCGGCTCGGTGGAGGCGCTGGCCGACCAGTTCCTCGAGCTGGGCACCAGCGAGGTCCAGGTGCGGATCATCCACAAGGCCGTCGGCGCGATCAGCGAGTCCGACGTGCTGCTGGCCGCCAACACCGGTGCGCTCATCGTGGGCTTCCACATGCGCCCGGGTGCGGCGATCAAGGAACTGGCGAAGCAGCATCACGTGGAGATCGAGGTCTTCGACATCATCTACGAGGCCGTCGATACCCTGAAGAAGGCCATGGCCGGTCTGCTGGGCTCGATCAAACGCGAGGTGTCCACGGGCAAGGCGTCGGTGCGCCAGGTCTTCACCATTCCGAAGGTGGGCCAGATCGCCGGCTGCATGGTGACCGAGGGCAAGATCACACGCAACAGCCGCGGTCGACTCATCCGCGGTGAGATGGTGACCTTCGAGGGCAAGATCTCCTCGCTCAAGCGCTTCAAGGAAGACACACGCGAGGTCGTCCAGGGATACGAGTGCGGCATCGGCCTCGAGAACTTCCGGGGGATCGAGGAAGGTGATTCGATCGAGACGTACGAGATCGAAGAGGTCAAGCGCACTGAGTTGTAGTCGGGGATATCCGGCTCGACGGGACGGCGGGCGGTACTTCGTGTGCCGCCCGCCTTGCGTTCCGGCGGCTGCGGGCGCGCGGGTGATTTGACGTTTGCCCGGGGCCGGGGCGGGCATTATGCTGTCGATCTTCTCACCACAACGGGATGGACTTATGGATCCGTATAAGAAAAACCGCCTCGCGGCCGCGATTCAACGCACGCTCAGCGACCTGATCAGCGCCAAGGTCAAGGACCCGCGCGTGGGACTCGTGTGCATCTCGCAGGTCGAGCTGAACCGCGACAACAGCCAGGCCCGCGTCTTCGTCACCGTGACCGGAGACGACGTGGATCGCCAGAAGAGCATGACCGGCCTGATCAAGGCGGCGGGTTTCCTGCAGAGCCAGGTCGCCCGGGTGCTCAAGATGCGGACCGTGCCGCAACTCTATTTCGAACACGACGACAGCCTGGACCGCGGGTTCGGCGTCGAGGAGGTCCTGCGCGAACTCGAGCAGCAGGGCGAATTTATCGACGCGAAAGAGAAGCGTCGGCGGTTGCGCCTCGAGGACTTCGAGCCGGCCAGGGAACTGGTGGAGCCGTTGCGCGCCGCGCAGACCGTCTGGATCGCCGGTCACTGGAATCCCGACCCCGACTGCATCGGCGCCGCGCTCGCGCTGGCGGCCGTGCTGCGGGAACTCGACAAGGATGTCGTCGTCTTCCGCTATCCGGAGCCGCCGCGCGGGCTGACGAAGCTGCCGGGCTGGGAGGGCACCGAACCGGTGGAGAGCGCACCCGCGCTCCTGGCCGAGGGCGCGCCCGACCTGGCGCTCCTCGTCGATTGCCATCGCACCGACCGCACGGGCCCGCTGCAGGAGACGCTCGACCGACTGGAGAACGTCTGCTGCATCGACCACCACCTCGTCGCCGGGCGCCGTGCGCCGGTGCCTGGTTGGGTGGACGACCGCGCGGAGTCCACGTGCACGCTGGCCTACCGGCTGATCGACGTGCTCACCGACGGCGACGACGAAGCTGTCGATGTCGATGTGGCGACCAATCTCTTCGCCGGCATCTCCGGGGACACCGGCGGCTTCCGGTACGACAACGTCGGGCCGTCGACGTTCCGGCTGGCGGCGGAACTGGCCGACCGCGGGGTCGACACCGCGGCGGTCCAGCAGATGCTGCTGCACCACCGCCGTCGGCAGGGCATGGACCTGATGCAGCGCGCGCTGGCGAGCATCCGCTACAGCGGCGGGGGTCGGGTCGCGGTGATGACCGTCACGCGCGAGATGC
>CAZJMO010000185.1:2384-2825 GCA_964547085.1 uncultured Fibrobacteraceae bacterium
GCGGTGATGTCCGAGAGCGAGGGCCTGGTCAACATGATGACCGCGGTGGAGGGCGTGAAGTTCGCGGCGCTGATCAAGGAACTGGAGGACGGCGTGTGGCGCGTCTCGCTGCGGACCAACGGCGGCGATGTCCAGGCGGTCTCCGCAGCGTTCGGCGGCGGCGGACACAAGGCGGCGGCGGGGTGCACGCTCGAGGGCGAGTACGAAGAGGTCGTCACGGCAATGACCGAAGCTCTCCTCGACGCGGAATAGGACGCACGTGCACGCACCCAGCGGTATCCTGCTCGTGGACAAGCCCTCGGGACCGACCTCGCGCGACGTCTCCGAGGCTGTCGGGCGCGTGATGATGCCCGGCGGTCGGCGCCGGCGGGGCGACAACCGCTTCCGCGTCGGTCACGCGGGCACCCTGGCTCCCCTGGCCACCCGCCTGCTGGTGAGCCT
>CAZJMO010000185.1:2835-7257 GCA_964547085.1 uncultured Fibrobacteraceae bacterium
TGCAGGGGCTCGACAAGCGCTACACCGCGACGGTGCGCCTGGGCACGAGCACCGCCAGCCTCGACCGCGACGGCGAGGTCGACGGCACGGCGCCGGTGCCCGCGACCGCCGACGGGCTGGCCGCGGCGGTGGCCGGACTCACCGGCGACATCATGCAGGAACCCCCGATCATCTCGGCGATCAAGCGCGGCGGACGGTCGCTCCATCATCTGGCCCGCGAGGGCCGGGACGTGGCGCCGCCGCCGGCCCGTCGCATCCGCATCGACCGCTTCGAGACGACGGCCGTGCGCTGGGGCGAGACGCCCGACGCCGAGGCGCCGGGATTCCTCGCGCCCGACGGCCTGGTCTACGAGATCGACGTGGACGTGTCCTGCGGCAGCGGCACCTACATCCGCTCACTCGCGCGCGACCTGGCCCGCGCCCTGGGGACGGTCGGTCACATTCACGCGTTGCGGCGCCTCGACGTGGGACCGTTCTCGGTGACGGACGCCGTGGATCCTGATACGTTGTCGGCGAGCGACCGGCCGGTATCCATGTTGCGGCCGCCGGTGGACGCATTGCCCCACGTGCCGGTCTTCGAGGTGGAGCCGGCGCGCGCGGCCGCGATCCGCAACGGCGTCCAGCCCGAGGCCGACTGGCTGCCCGGACCGGCGCCGGACCTGTTCCGGCTGGTGGATGTCGATGGGTTCCTGGCCGCGATCGGCCGGCGTGACAGCGAGAGCGGCGGTCCCCGGACCGTCGTGGTGTTTCCCCTGGATGACGATCGCCCCGCGGAGGACGACGCATGCGAATGATCCGGCTGAACAACGAGTACCTGGACCGCGTCCTGGCCGGCGAGAGTGGTCTTCCGGTGCGGCACACAGGGCCGTGCGCGCTGTCGCTGGGCTCGTTCGACGGTCTGCATCTGGGGCATCGGATGCTGATCGACGAACTGCGGGCGGCGAAGATCCGCGACGGCCTGCACTCGACGGTGTTGTTCACGTTCCGTCGTCACCCGCGGCTGGTCCTCGGCGGGCCGACCGGACCGTTCATGCTGACGACGTGGCGCGAGAAGCTGTCGTTGCTCGAGCAGATGGGCATCGACGTCGTGGTGGCCATGGACTTCAGCGAGTCGCTGTCGCGGCTCGACTACCGCGGTTTCGTGAAGCGCTTCCTGGTCGACTGGCTCGGGATGACGCACATGGTGGCCGGCCACGACGTCCACCTCGGCGCCGGGCGCGAGGGGAACGTGGATTCGCTGGGCGAACTGGGCCGCGATCTGGGCTACACGCTCGACGTGATGGCGGCGTCGACCTGGCAGGGACACGTCATCTCCAGCTCTGCCATCCGCAACCTTCGGGGCGCCGGCGACTGCGAGCGCGCGGCGGCCATGCTGGGCCGGCCGTACGCGCTGTGGGGCGAGGTCGGGCCGGGCGACGGCCGCGGCCGCACCATCGGTTACCCGACGGCGAACGTCCAGCCGCTCAACCCGCGCAAGCTGCTGCCCTCGCCGGGCGTCTACGCGTGCCGCGTGCAGGTGTCGGGCGACGTCGCGCCGCACGGCAGCGACCGGTCCCTGGGCATCGTGCACGAGCCGCTGCCCGAGGTCGACCGCAACGGCGACATGCTCTCGCCCGGTCACGGTCGCTGGCGGGTGTACGGCGGCATGCTGAACTTCGGCAACGTGCCGACCTTTCACCAGGGCGGCCTCGAGATGCCGCGCATCGAGGTCAACCTCTTCGACTTCAAGGGTGACCTGCGCGGCCGCACGATCAAGGTGGAGTGGTTGCGCCGGCTGCGCGACGAGCGCCGCTTCGACGGCAAGGACGACCTGATCCTGCAACTGCAGACCGACGAGGCGTGCGCCCGCGAGGCGGTCGCCGGCACGTCGTTGTCCTAGCGATCCGGCGCCGTGGCGGACAATCAGCATTGATCCGCGGCGGACAGTCGGCCATAATCCGCGCGGAACGCCCGAAGCTCTTCATGGAGGAAGATATCGTGTCGCGAATCCCCCGCCCGGTCGCCATCCATCGCGGCCCGGGACCGTTGTTCCTGCTCGCCGCCCTCGTCCTTCTCGGCGTCGGCGCCGTGGCCCAGGACCTGACTCCCGCCATGCTCGAGGAAGCCGCGCGCCGCACCGGCATGAGCCAGGAGGAACTGCTGCGCCGTTACCAGCAGCAGCAGGGCTCGGCGGTGGTCGACACCGTGGCCGCGCCGGGCCGCACCGACCTCGAAGGCATCGACGACCGCACGCCCGCCGCGCCGACGGGACGCGGCGAGGCCAGCTACTGGACCGAGCGTCCGGACGTGGTCCTGCCGCTCGCCGGGGACGACCTCACCGCCGCGCAGGCCGAGTCGGCGCTGACGCTGCTGGACGAGGACGCAGCCACGCTCGACATCTTCGGCCGCTCGTTCTTCCGGCTGGACGCCGGCGTGTTCCAGCCGCCCAGCTTCGGCCCGGTGCCCGCGGACTATCTGGTGGGCGTCGGCGACCAGATCGTGGTCGACGCCTGGGGCGAGGTCGAGTTCCGCATCGAACGCGTGGTCGACCGCGACGGCGCCGTCATCCTGCCCAAGGGCGGCAAGGTGGTCTGCCACAACCGCACGCTGGAGGCCGTGACCGCGGCCGTGCGCGGCAAGCTCGCCGGCAGCTACGCCGGCATCAAGGACGGCTCGATCCAGCTCGACGTCTCGCTGGGTCAACTCCGCTCGATCCGCATCTTCGTCATCGGCGATGTCGAGCGCCCCGGCGCCTACGAACTCAGCTCGGTGGCCACGGTCTTGACGGCGCTGTACGCCGCGGGCGGCCCGGGCGAGGCCGGGAGCCTCCGTCAGGTGCGTGTCCTGCGCGGCGACGCGCAGGTGGGCAGCCTGGACCTCTATCGCTACCTCCTGGACGGCGATCGCTCGGGCGACGTCATCCTGCGCGAGGGCGACACCGTGCTGGTGCCGCCGCGCGAGCGCACCGTCCTGTTGCAGGGCGCCGTGCGCCGCCCCGCGTTCTACGAGCTTCGCGCGGGCGAGACGCTGACGGATCTGATGGGATTCGGCGGCGGATTCGAGGCGCAGGCATCCACGGGGATCGTGCACGTCGAACGTATCCTGCCGCCGGCCGAACGCCGCGCGGATCTGCCCGACCGCACGTTCATCGACATCCATCTGGACCCGCGGACCGCCACCTTGCTGGAACCCGGCACCGGCGACCTCCTCGACGGCGACGTCGTCTCGGTCGATGCGGTCGAGGACAGGCGGTGGGGTTGGGTCGAGATCCAGGGCCACGTCAAGACGCCGGGGCGCTACCAGTTCAACGAGGGACTGACCGTCCGCGAACTCGTCCAGCAGGCCGGCGGTCCGTGGCCCGACGTACTGCTCGAGGTGGCGCTCATCGACCGCACCGACCGCGAGGAACGGCACTCGACGATGAGCGTCCCGCTGGGACGAGTCCTGCGTGGCGAAGCGACCGACGTGCCGCTGCAGGAACGCGACGTCCTGCAGGTCTTCGCTGCGGGCGCGATGATCGACCGCGAGACCGTCACCGTCAGCGGCGAGGTCCGCAAGCCGGACACCTTCGAGTACCGGCCCGGCCTGACGCTGCAGGATGTTTTGCTGCGCGCCGGCGGCGTTCCCGAGAGCGGTGACCTGGGCCACATCGAGATCCAGCGCCTGCACGAGGACCGTGTGTTCTCCATGGACGCCGTGCCGCAGGACGGGGAGATGGTCGAGACGCTGGTCGTGGATCTCTCTGACGGGTTCCTGGACGCAGGAGCCGCGGTCCTGCTCGAGCCGAACGACCACGTCGCGGTTCGCCGGCTGCCGTGGTACGAGACGCAGCGGCTGGTGCAGGTGCGGGGCGAGGTCTTCTACAACGGCGTCTTCGCTCTGGAACGGACGAACGAACGCCTGTCCAGCGTCCTCGAGCGCGCGGGCGGCCTCAAGCCGACGGCGTATGCGCGCGGCGCGCGGGTGGAACGCGCCTCGGCCGGCAACGTGGCCGTGGATCTGGAGGCGGCGCTGGCCGAACCGGGCGGGCCGCAGGACATCATCCTGGAGGCGGGCGACCGCGTGCTCGTGCCGCCGCGGCAGTACACGGTGACCGTGAAGGGCGAGGTCGGGTTCCCCACGGCGCTCGTGTTCGAGCGCGGCAAGAAGATCGACTGGTACGTCGACCGCGCCGGCGGCTATCTGGACAAGTCCGACAAGAAGCACACACGTGTGATCCATCCGAACGGTCTGAGCCAGCAGAACAAGGGCGGCCACGAGGTGCTGCCGGGCTCGACGATCGTGGTGCCGGTGGAGCCGCCGCCGGAGGGGGAGAGCACGCTGGGTAAGTTGAAGGAGAGCGATGCGATTTTTGGATCGCTGGCGACGGTTTGGTTGGTGGTTGATCGGGCGACGGAGTAGGGGACAGCAACCCGACCGCGTCGTCACCGACGGGTCACCAAG
>CAZJMO010000186.1:0-1423 GCA_964547085.1 uncultured Fibrobacteraceae bacterium
CTACCGCACCAGCGCCATCGTCCGCGCCTGCACGTTCCCGCGCGTCGTCCTTGCCCCGGGCCCGCTCCCTGCATACAGTGCTGCCATGACGCGCACCGCCCAGAAGATCCTCGCCGACGTGTTCGGCTATCCCGACTTCCGCGGCGCCCAGGCCGAGATCATCGAACAGGTGGTCCAGGGGGGCGATGCGCTCGTGCTCATGCCGACGGGCGGCGGCAAGTCGCTGTGTTACCAGGTTCCCGCGCTGATGCGCCCCGGCGTCGGGATCGTGGTCTCGCCGCTGATCGCGCTCATGCAGGACCAGGTGTCGGCGCTGCGCCAGCTCGGCCTGCGCGCCGCGTTCCTCAATTCGACGCTGTCGCGCGTGGACGCCGAATACACCGAGGATCTCCTGCGTCGCGGTGATCTCGATCTCCTCTACATCGCGCCCGAACGCCTGCTCCAGGAGCGCACGCTCGCACTGCTGGAGTCGGTCCACGCGACGGGCGGCCTGGCGCTCTTCGCGATCGACGAGGCGCACTGTGTCTCCCAGTGGGGACACGACTTCCGCCCGGAGTACCTGCAGCTTGACACTTTAGCCGACCGTTTCCCCGGCGTGCCGCGCCTGGCCTGCACCGCGACCGCCGACCAGCGCACCCGCGAGGAGATCCTCGACAAGCTGCGCCTGCGCGACGGTCGGCTCTTCGTGGCCGGCTTCGACCGTCCCAACATCCGTTACCGCGTGGTGCAGAAGAACCAGCCGAAGCAGCAACTCCTGCGCTTCCTGCAGACCGAGCACCCGGGCGACGCCGGGATCGTCTACTGCCTCTCGCGCAAGCGTGTCGAGGAGACCGCCGCGTTCCTGAACGACCACGGCATCGCGGCGCTGCCGTACCACGCGGGCCTCGGCGGCGAGGTCCGGCGCAGGCACCAGGAGCGCTTCATGCGCGAGGACGACATGGTGATGACCGCGACCATCGCGTTCGGCATGGGAATCGACAAACCCGACGTCCGCTTCGTCGCGCACCTGGATCTGCCCAAGTCGCTCGAGGCCTACTACCAGGAGACCGGCCGCGCCGGCCGCGACGGTCTGCCGGCCGACGCCTGGCTCTGTTACGGTCTGCAGGACGTGGTCATGCTGCGCCAGATGATGGCCCAGAGCGACGCCGACGATCTTCACAAGCGCCGCGAGCAGCAGGGCCTGGACACCATGCTCGGCTACTGCGAGGTCACCGGTTGCCGCCGACAGATGCTCCTGAAGTACTTCGGCGAGACCATGCCCGAGCCGTGCGGCAACTGCGACACCTGCCTCGAGCCGCCCGAGACGTTCGACGGCACGGTCGCGGCGCAGAAGCTGCTGTCGTGCGCGGTCCGCACCGGGCAACGATTCGGCGCGCAGCATCTGGTCAACGTGCTGCGGGGCAGCGAGAACGAGCGCTTGATC
>CAZJMO010000186.1:1433-1826 GCA_964547085.1 uncultured Fibrobacteraceae bacterium
GTACGGCATCGGGGTCGATATGAGCGCCGGCGAGTGGCGCAGCGTGGCGCGGCAACTGGTGGCGCGCGGCTTTCTCGCGGTGGCCCCGGACGGTTACGGCGGGCTGCGGCTGACCGGAGCCGCGGGTCCGATCCTGCGCGGCGAGGAGACGCTCGAGTTGCGGCGCGACATCCTGGTCGGCGGCGGGGGCGGCAAGAAGGCGCGTAAGCGCCGCGCGGTCGTGCTGGACGCGCTGTCGGCCGACGCGGGCGAGCTCGACGCCGCCACCGAGGCGCTCTTCGACCGGCTGCGGTCGCGGCGCAAGACGCTGGCCGAGGAGCAGGGCGTGCCGCCGTACGTGATCTTCCACGACAAGACGCTGGCGGCGATGGCGGTCCATCGCCCGCGGACAGC
>CAZJMO010000186.1:1836-4174 GCA_964547085.1 uncultured Fibrobacteraceae bacterium
CTTTGCTGCAGCTCAGCGGCGTGGGGCAGGCCAAACTGGATCGCTACGGCGAGATCTTCATGGAAGAGATCCGACAGGCGGAAGCGGAGGTTTGAGGATGCGACGAGAGAAGAAGCCGATCGTGCTGGACGACGAGCGTCGAGCGGCGTTGCTGCGGTCGCTCGAGACGCTCTTCGCGGCCGAGTTCGATGAGGAACTCAGCAGCTTCAAGTCCGAGCGCGTCGTCGACCTGATGCTGCGGCGTCTGGGACCGGTCGTCTACAACCAGGCCATCCAGGACGCCCGCGCCTACATGTTCGAGCACCTCGAGGATCTGGATGCGTTGCTGACGCGCGAGGTCGAAGACGAAGGGTCGTGACGGGGAAGCGTTTGACAGCGTGGGGGCATTGTGTGATTTTGCCAAATGCCAAAACAAAGCCGCCCGCCGGACGACTCGAGGAACGGACATCAAGGAACGGAGTGAACGATGAAGCGAGTGGATGACGTTTTCCGCGCCATGGATTTCGATTTCTTCGGAAACGGTCGGCACCTGACCAGACCCGCGGCCCTGCTCGACGATCCCGGGGTTGTCCTGGTCGATCTGCGCTCCCGGCAGGAATTCGCTCTCCTACCGGTCCTCGCCGACCGGCCCAACACCATCCACATCCCGCTGCACGAACTCCCGGACCGCTATGGGGAGATTCCGACCGATGCTCCGGCCGGACTCTTCTGCTCTTCCGATACGCGATCGGCCATGGCGCTTGTCTATCTGCGCGCGCGCGGCTACACCTCGGTCCGCATCGTCGCCGGCGGTTATCAGGCTCTTGTCGAGGAGCTGAAACCGGGCAAGGTGTTCAAGCGGCAGACCGTGGAGCGTTGAGATGAGCCAGCCGATCATGCTGGGAATCATCTTCCTGATCGCTGTCTTCATGACGATGGCCGGCCGAGGCGGGGGCAACTTCTACGTCATCGTCCAGGTCTTCGCGGGTGTCTCGATGCAACTGGCGGCCTCGACGGGGCAGTTCATCATGTGCTGCACCTCGCTGGCGGCGATGATCATCTTCCAGAAGCACAAGGCCGTCTCGTGGCGCATGGCGCTCTTCATCGGGCTGACCGCCAGTGTGATGGCCTTCTTCGGCGGATTCCTGGCGCACTTCTTTTCGGGAGTCGTGTTGAAGCTGGTGTTCGCCACGATGCTGGTGCTGGCGAGCGTGCTGATGCTGTTTCCGGTCTCGGAACGGCGGCACCGCGCCCTTCGCCCGGGCTTCTGGGAGAAGGGATACTGGCGCTTCGAGGCGGGCGGCGAGAAGATCGCCGTCAACCTGTGGTACGCCGCGCCCTTCTCGATCGCGACCGGGTTCATCGCCGGCATGGTCGGCGTCTCGGGCGGCTCGTTCCTGATCCCGCTGATGGTGTTGGCCTGCGGGATGCCGATGAAGCTGGCGGTCGGCACTGCTTCGGTCATGGTGGCGGCGACGGCGGGCATGGGGTTCCTGGGGCACCTGACCCAGGGCGGCTTCGATTGGGGATGGGCGCTTCCGCAGGCGGGCGTGGCGGTCGTCGGCGGGCTGATCGGCGGCGCACTGGCCATGAAGACGAAGCCGAAGGCGTTGAAGCAGCTTTTTGCGGTCACGACTCTCGTGGCGGCCGCGTTCATGTACGCCAAGGTGTTCATGTAGCGAGGTCGTCATGTGGCGGCGCGCGACGTGAGAACCGATCGGAGGATGACCGATGGACCGGGAACGGCGGGAGCGGCTCGAGCTCCGATCCAACGTCTTCAAGGCGCTCGGCCATCCGACCAGGCTCTACCTGGTCCAGGAACTGGCTGCGGCCGGCCGAAACGTCTCGGATCTCACCAAGAAGGTCGGCGACGACATCTCGACCGTGTCGCAGCATCTGTCGGTTCTCAAGAAGGCCGGCATCGTCCGGGCCGACAAGCAGGGCGCGAACGTCACATACTCGCTGCGCGTTCCCTGCGTGATCGAGTTCCTGGACTGCGTCGAGCGCATGCTGACGCACGACGACCATCGTCGATGAGCACGTCCCGCGAAACCGATCGTCCTACTTGTCGCCGTTGGGCGACAGGCGCTCGTACGTCTCGTCCAGCACGATGTCCGGATGGATCGAATGGCGCAACGGGCACGTCTTGCCGGCGTTGATGAGCTTCTTGAAGCTCTTCTCGTCGCAGTCGGTCGTGATCTCGTAACGCACGATCAGCCGCCCGATCCGCCGCGGGTTGGCCGACATCTCCTTCTCCACCGAGAACGCGATCTTCTCCACGGGAATGCCGACGTTGTGCGCGTACGTGGTCATGGTGGTGGAGCCGGTGATGTCGGTCACGTCACACCCCCGCCTGGTG
>CAZJMO010000186.1:4184-7238 GCA_964547085.1 uncultured Fibrobacteraceae bacterium
GGAACCGCACGCGCCGAGCGACGTCGCGCAGAGGTCGGTGGGGGAGAAGCGCAAGCCGTCGCCGCCGTTGTCCTTGGGGGCCATCGTCTCGATGGTCGTCCCCGAATCCTCGTGCAGGAGCTTGACGGTGGTCTTGCCGGTGGTCTCGCCGGTGGTGCGAACGATCATGGTGGCCTCCATGGTGAAGTGATGCCACGAGGATCGTATCCGGACCGCGTCGGCGCAAGGTCCTAGCGTCACCCGCAGGGTTATCGCAGCAGGCTCCGGCAGGCCCAGACCAGCAGGTTGAAGACCGCCGAGACGAGGATCAGCGAAACCCAGGGGATGCGAATCTGGAGATCGGGTCTATCGATCCGGATGTCGCCCGGCAGTCGCCCGAACCAGTTCAACGCTCCCGACCATGCGAGCACGCCGACGGCGGCGACGATCATGCCGATCAGGATGAGGATTCTGCCGAACGGGACGGGGGCCATGGCGCCTCCTGGTGGTGACGTGCCGCGGTTGCTTCCGGCAAGATACCACGAGGAGGCGCCATGGAACACCCGCTCAGGCGGTCGGGACCTCGAGCGCCGTCGCCTCGTGCAGCGCTATTTTCAGCAGTTCCGCACGGATGGGCTTGCTGACGTACGAGTTCATTCCCGCGGCGAGGCAGCGCTGCTCGTCTTCCTCGAACGCATGGGCCGTGAGCGCCACGACGGGCACCGGTGACCGGCCGCCGGCCGCCTCTTCCCGGCGGATCATGCGCGTGGCTTCCAGTCCGTCGAGCACCGGCATCTGGACATCCATCAGCACGACATCGTGATCTCCCGCGCGCCAGGCCTCGACGGCCAGTTCGCCGTTCTCGGCGGCATCGACGGTGTGGCCCCACTTGCGGAGCAACGTGCACACGAACATCTGATTCACCGGGTTGTCCTCGACGACCAGGATCCGCAGCGGCCGTATCTCGATGTCGGCGGGCGCCGGCGCCGAGGTCGGCCTGGGTCCCTCCGCGATCGCGAACGGCAGTGTGAAGAGGAACGTGCTGCCGCAGCCGGGCCGGCTTTCCAGTTCCAGATCGCCGCCCATGAGCTGCACCAGCTTGCTGCTGATGGTCAGGCCGAGGCCGGTGCCGCCGTACTGGCGGGTGGTGGAGCCGTCGGCCTGCTTGAAGGCCTCGAAGATGGCGCCCTGCTGCTCGATGTCGATGCCGATTCCCGTGTCTCGGACGCTGAACGCCAGATCCGCCGTGTCCTGTTCGAGCGACGCCGGATGGATCTCCAGATCCACGCGTCCTTCGTGGGTGAACTTCAGGGCGTTGCCGAGCAGATTGACCAGGACCTGCCGCAGCCGGACCGGATCGCCGACGAGGTCGTCGGGTGTCTCGTCGGCGACCGCCACCGAGAGCGTCAGGCCGTCCTGGTCGGCCCGCGGTCCGAGCAGGCGGACGATGCTGTCGACCGTCTCGCGAAGGCCGAATTCGCTGTGCGCGACCTCCATCTTGCCCGCCTCGATCTTGGAGAAATCGAGGATGTCGTTGATGACCTCGAGCAACGAGGTTCCGGATTCCTTGACGACCTGGATGTACTCGCGCTGCTCCTCGTCGAGCGGCGTGTCGAGAGCAAGGCCGGCCATGCCCAGGATCCCGTTGAGGGGCGTGCGGATCTCGTGCGACATGTTGGCCAGGAACAGGCTCTTGGCCTTGCTGGCGTTCTCCGCCTCGTTCTTGGCCGCGTGCAGCTGTCGTTCATAGCCGGCGCGCTGCTCCATCTCGCGCACGAGCAATTCCTTCTGCTGCGTGACCAGCCGGTTGCGGACGGCTTCGTCGTTGAGCTGGGTGGCCAGCGCCGTCGAGCGGAGGTGGAAGCGTCGGGCCTGCAGCATGGCGACGGTCAGCACCAGGGCGGCGATGCCGAAGTAGATGGTGCTCCGCAACGGGGCGTTCGGCGAGAGGCCGGGCGGAAGTTCGGCGACCTGGACCACCTCGAGACGGGTCCATGGCACCAGCGCGCGCGCCAGGTGATGGCGCCGCGTCCTGCCGGTGTCTTCCGGATGCAGGTACGCGTACCGGTCATCCGTCGCCAGGTTCGCCTGTACGGCGTCCTCGTCCCACGGATGGCGGGCGCACGCTCGGGTATGGGCGACCAGTTGACGGTCCAGGGCGATGCCCGCCGGCGGCAGCTGTTGCCGGGACATCAGCTGAACGATATCCATCAGGCGGTCAACGCTTATGGCGCCGACCACGCTGCCGCGCCGGACCCCGTCGACCTCGACCGGTGTCGTGATCACACACGTGGCGGCCGTGTCACAGCGAACGATCCGCATGTTGCCGCCGCCGGGAAGATGCCCGACGATCGGCGTGTCATCGATCGGTCCGGCCGCGAGTCCGGTGTCCGTCGGCCGGGCGATCAGGACGTCGCCGTCGCTGTTTCGCAAGGCGACGCTGTCGAAGATGAGCGTGTATGTCCGGTTCTGGGTCACCGCCTGACCGAGTACGTCGCAGCGCGCGGATTCGACCGGGTCGTCGCCGTGTCGGAGTCGGTCCTGGACCGGCCTGCTGGTCCCGAGATCGTCGAGCTTGGCGCCGGCGTCGAAAAGGGCCTGCCCCAGACTCGAGGCGATGGTTCGGGTCTCGAGCGACAGGCAATCACGAGCATGTTCGAGGCGCGCGACCTGTCCCATGTGGTTGGTGACGATCAGATGACCGATGTACCCGGCGAATACGCAAGGGACCGCAATCGAAGCGATGGTCCGCAGGCGCGTCCGGCCGGGAATGAAATGACTCATCTTGGGTTCTCCCTCTCCCTGCGCTACCATGTCCGAGTGGGGCGGCGGTACGCATTGTCCTCTACGTATTGTCGGTATTTCGCGCGAACTCCTTGAGGCGAATCGGGATACGATGTCGAGAAACCGGCCGGATCGTCTCCTTGCCGCGCTGTTGCTCGTGGTCGGGACAACGGCCTGCCTGCCGCCGCACGTCACCCGAGCCGGAGATCTCTATGACCTCGACGGCGAACGCGAGACGCTCCTCGCGACCTCGGGCCTGCTCGCCGGTCTGGCTTCGGTGCGCCTCGTTTC